>CACWPR010000011.1 GCA_902762855.1 Ruminococcus flavefaciens | reverse complement strand
AGTTGTATAACGGGCCAATAGCTCAGTTGGTCAGAGCATCCGGCTCATAACCGGACGGTCCGGGGTTCGAGTCCCTGTTGGCCCACCATGGCGCTCCCGATTAGGGAGCGCTTTTTTTGTTATATACTGATCCTGTTTTGACACGAACACGGAAAATTTCCGGATATATTGCATTTTTCGAGGATTTATGATATAATATTTCAATGCTATGCGGATAATGCTGAAAATCGCCATCTGCTGATAGTATCGAATTGATCAAACTAAAATGGAAGGAACTGTTGCAATGGAAAATATTGTCAGCCTGAAAAATATAATCGTAGAATTTGAGGAGGGTGAGCGTATCCTGAAGGATATAAGCCTCGACATCAAGGACAAGGAATTTGTCACATTTCTCGGACCCTCAGGATGCGGAAAAACCACCACACTTCGTATAATCGCTGGATTTTTGGAGCCTACCAGCGGTGACGTTTTCTTTGACGGTCAGCGCATAAACGGAGTGCCTCCTCACAAGAGGAACGTGAACACAGTTTTTCAGAGGTATGCACTTTTTCCTCACCTCAACGTTTATGAGAACATCGCCTTCGGACTCCGTGTGAAGAACGTCCCGGAAAAGGAGATAGTCACGAGAGTAGGCCAGATGCTGGAGCTCGTGAATCTGAAGGGTTTTGAAAAACGCTCTGTGAACCGTCTTTCGGGAGGACAGCAGCAGCGAGTAGCCATAGCGAGGGCGCTGGTCAATCGGCCAAAGGTACTGCTTCTGGACGAACCTCTGGGCGCACTTGACCTCAAACTCCGCAAGGAGATGCAGATAGAGCTCCGGAAGATACAGCAGGAGCTTGAGCTGACTTTTGTTTATGTTACACATGACCAGGAGGAGGCTCTTACAATGAGCGACAGCATTGTGGTCATGAATAATGGAAACATCCAGCAGATAGGCTCGCCTACAGACATCTACAACGAGCCAGTAAATGCCTTTGTTGCGGACTTTATCGGTGAGAGCAACATTGTCAACGGATGTATGCCTGAGGACTGTGTTGTGGAATTCACCGGCCGCCGCTTTGAGTGTGTGGACAAGGGCTTTGACCATAATGAGACCGTTGATGTAGTCATCCGTCCGGAGGATGTGAAGGTCATCCCTGCTGACAAGGCAAAGCTGACAGGTATCGTTGAGTCTGTAGTTTTCAAGGGAGTTCACTACGAAATGATAGTTGACGGAGTTGACCACAAGTGGATAATCCACTCCACAAAAGCCGAGCCTGTAGGCACTATGATAGGCATGGCTTTTGACCCCTTTGATATACACATCATGAAAAAAACAGGGGAGGAATTAGTATGAAAATGAAATTGAAATACTTTTCGGCCCCCTATCTGGTGTGGATGATAGTATTTATACTGGTCCCCCTGCTCATGATAGGATACTTTGCCCTGACTACAGACAGCGGCAGCTTTACTCTGAAACACGTTTCAGACGTGGGACAGTATGCTAACATCTTCGTGCGGTCGATATGGCTGTCACTTATAGCCACGGCCATATGTCTTGTGGTGGCCTATCCTGTAGCCTTCATGCTTTCGAGAATGGAAAAGCACCGTCAGGGTACTATGCTGATGATAGTCATGCTCCCTATGTGGATGAACTTTCTGCTGAGGACCTATGCCTGGATGACGCTTCTGGGAAACAACGGAATTATAAATCATCTTCTCGGCACCATAGGTCTGGGACCGGTCAAAATGATAAATACATCCGGGGCAGTAGTCCTTGGAATGGTCTACAACTACCTGCCCTTCATGATACTTCCACTTTACTCGGTAATGGTGAAGATAGACAAGTCTATGTTTGAGGCTGCTTCGGACCTGGGATGCAGTTCGGCGGAAACTCTCTGGAGGGTGGTCATCCCGCTGAGTATGCCAGGTATCACATCCGGCATCACAATGGTATTCGTCCCGGCAATATCCACCTTCATTATTTCCAGAATGCTGGGCGGAGGCTCCAACCTGCTGATAGGCGACCTGATAGAGATGCAGTTCCTTGGAAATGCCTATAATCCTCATCTTGGAGCGGCCATATCTCTTGTTCTCATGGTGATAATCCTTGTGATAATGACGGTCATGAACCAGTTCGATCCTGATGACCAGGTACTTATGTAAGGAGGTAAGGAATTGAAAAAGCTGGGAAAGATATATCTCGCACTTGTACTCCTCTTTCTGTACGTGCCAATATTCGTGCTCATAGTATTTTCATTCAATGAGTCAAAGAGCAGCTCAGTATTCAGCGGATTCACACTTGACTGGTATAAGAGGCTCTTCCACAACCGTATAATCATCTCCTCCCTTGTGAATACCATGATCATAGCAGTGATAGCCAGCATAGTTTCAACAGTGCTGGGGACCTTTGCGGCTATCGGAATAAACAGCATGAGGAAGGTACCGAGGGCAGTGGTCATGAACGTGACCAATATGCCTATCATCAACCCAGAGATAGTCACCGGTGTATCGCTGATGCTTCTGTTCAGCTTTTTTGCCGCAAGAATGACACTTGAATTCGGCTTTGTGACACTTCTCATCGCACACATAACCTTTGATGTGCCCTATGTCATACTAAATGTAATGCCAAAGTTCAACCAGATGGACCCTCATCTTTACGAGGCTGCACAGGACCTGGGATGCAGTCCCTTCAAGGCATTCCGGAAGGTAGTCCTGCCGGAGATAATGCCGGGAGTTGTCAGCGGATTTCTAATGGCATTCACCTATTCACTGGACGACTTTGTAATAAGCTACTTCACCACAGGCTCCACTTCGCAGACACTTCCCATAACTATCTACTCCATGACAAGAAGGAAGGTCTCCCCGGAGATAAACGCACTTTCCACACTTATATTCATAGCGGTGGTATTAGTGCTTATCGTGAAGAACGGCATTCAGAACAGAGCCTTCAAGCGCAGCGGGATGGGAGGTAACTGATGATGAAAAGACGCATATTCACACTTGTATCAGTACTTGCCCTTTCCATGGGACTTTTCTCCGGATGTGCTTTTTCGGATGATACCGAGGAGGAAGAAGGTGAGTCCCAGAGCCTTACCGTTGAGGACCGTGACTACTACACCCGGTTCAAAGGGGATGGCATCTCAATAAACGTCTACAACTGGGGAGAGTACATTTCCACCGGAGCAGACGAAGGCACACTTGACGTCAACGCAGAATTTGAAAAGCTCACCGGCATAAAGGTGAACTATACAAACTATGCGACTAACGAGGAGCTCTATGCAAAGCTGAAAGGCGGCGGAACGTCCTATGACGTTATAATTCCCTCGGACTACATGATAAGCAAGATGATAAAGGAGGACCTTATCCAGCCCCTTGACATGGATAACATCCCAAACTACAAGTACATCATGGACAACTACCGTGGACTTGCCTACGACCCGGACAATCGCTATTCAGTGCCATATACCTGGGGAACGGTAGGTATAATCTACAATGCAGAGCAGATAGACACACCCAAGGAGGAGATAGACTGGGACATTCTCTGGGATGAGAAGTACAAGGACCAGATACTGATGTTCGATAATCCCCGTGACGCATTTGCCATAGCTGAGCTGCTTTTAGGATATTCCCTCAATACCGAGGACCCGGACGAGCTGAAGGCGGCTGCTGAGAAGCTGAAGGAGCAGAAGCAGTACGTCCAGGCTTACGTCATGGACGAGGTATTTGACAAAATGGCGGCAGGCGAGGCACTCCTTGCGCCCTACTATGCCGGAGATGCACTGACCATACTGGAGGATAATGAGGACCTTGACTTTGTTATCCCTAAGAGCGGGACCAACCTGTTTGTAGATGCCATGTGCATACCGAGCTCAGCTAAGCAGAAAGAGGCTGCTGAGATGTATATAAACTTCATGTGCGAGCCGGATATAGCCTATGCAAACATCGACTACATATGTTATTCCACACCCAACAGTGCGGCCTATGAGATGCTTGACGAGGAAGTAAGGGAGGATCCTGTGTCCTATCCTGACAGTGAGTTCATAGCAAATAAGACTACGGTATTCGTAAACCTGTCTGACGAAGCTAATGACCAGATGAAGGAGCTATGGACGGAGATGAAGTCGGAGACGGCAAACAAATGGTTCGTGCCGATATTCCTGGTAGTCTGTGTAGGTATAATAGCATTTGTACTCATACGCAGGCACCTAAAGAAGAAGAAAGATATATTCTAAAATATACTTTTCACTTATTTCTATTTTTATTGTTCAGGTGATAATTTGTTCAAAGATAATCTGATGTTCAGCCTGAATGCCACCGTCCCCGTGTTCCTTATGATGGTATTCGGCTGGTTCGTGAAAAAATTCGGTCTCCTTGATGACCACTCCACCGCTCAGATAAATAAGTTCGTATTTCGGACTCTACTTCCGGCACTTTTGTTCATGGACCTTTCCACGGCGGACTTCCGGAAGGTATGGGATACTAAATTCGTGCTCTTCTGCGTCATCGTGACACTGCTGTCCGTGGGTATAGCCTTCTGTTATTCCTTCGTAAGCAGGGACAAGCATGAGCGTGGCGAGATAATACAGGCCTCCTACCGAAGCAGTGCGGCTGTACTGGGTATTGCCTTTGTCAACAATATCTACGGAAGCTCTACCATGGCAGCGCTGATGATAGTCGGGACAGTTCCAATATACAACGTGATAGCTGTGCTGGTGCTTTCCCTGACTTCTCCGGATAAGCAGTCCGGAGCTGACAGGTCTGCAATATGGAAGGACACATTCAAGGGAATAGCCACAAATCCCATAATCCTTGGAATAATCGCAGGTATGCTCTGGTCCCTTGCAGGAATACATCAGCCTGTGATAATGTCAAAATCCATATCCTATCTTGGGAATATGGCCACTCCTCTGTCGCTCATAGCGCTGGGAGCGTCATTCCGTTTCGGGGACGTCAAGGGAAAGGTCGGACTGACAGCCGGCATAGCATTCATCAAGCTGGTGCTGTTCTGCGGTATTTTCCTTCCCGTGGCCGTAACCATGGGATTCAGAGGAGAAAAGCTCATAGCCATACTTGTGATGCTGGGCAGTGCCACAACTGGGAGCTGCTTTGTCATGGCAAAAAATCTGGGGCATAAGGGCTCCGTCACTGCATTTGCGGTGATGCTGACCACCCTTTGCAGTGCCCTGACTCTTACGACCTGGCTGTTTGTACTGAAAACGCTGGAGTATATATGATAAAAAGGGAGGGCAAATGCCCTCCCTTTTGCGTCAGTACAGTTTGGCGACTACTGTTTGTCTCTCTGCCTGAATACCGCTGCCGCTGAAAGTCCGCAGAGGAGGGCCGCAGTAATACCGCCGGCAGCGGCAGTCAGTCCGCCGGTGAGGACTCCCCTCAGTCCGTCCTTATCCACAGCCTCCCGGACTCCCTCAGCAAGGAGATGTCCGAAGCCAGTGAGGGGAACAGTAGCCCCGGCGCCTGCGAAGTCTGCCAAAGGGCCGTATATCCCCAATGCCGAGAGTGCCACTCCCGCCACTACGAAACCGGTGAGTATACGTGCCGGAGTCAGCCGGGTATAGTCTATCAGGAGCTGACCCACCGAGCAGATGAGCCCTCCCACGATAAATGCCTTGATGATGTCAGTCAGCATATTTACCTCCTTGTAAAGTGGACTAGATGAGCGATAGAGGGGATGGACTCCCCCTGCTGCAAGGACATAGGGGACATAAGCGCACCGGTGGCTATGAACAGGATGTTCCGGGCACTGCCGTTTTCCAGCAGGGGAAGGAAGTGTCCGCAGAGCACGCTTGCACTGCATCCGCAGCCGGAGCCTCCGCAGTGAGTGTCCTGGGAGTCCGGGTCGAATATCATAGCACCGCAGTCCCGGTGCTGAGCGGAGATGTCGATGCCCTGTTTCAGCAGGAAGTCGATAACCAGCCTGCTGCCAACAAGTCCCAGGTCTCCGGTGACGATGAAGTCGTAGTCCTCTGGGGAGGTGCCGGTAGCTGTCAGGTACCGGCGGATAGTCTCAGCCGCCGCAGGAGCCATAGCGCTTCCCATATTGTTTATGTCATTGATGCCCATATCTGTTATCCTGCCGATACATCCTCCGGTCACACGTACTCCCTCAGAGCGGTCAGTGAGGATGACAGCACCTGCGGCAGTACAGGTCCACTGGGAGGTGGGAGTACGCTGACCGCCATAGGAAAGAGGAAATCGGAACTGCCGTTCTGCTGTGGAAAAGTGGGAAGAGGTCACAGCGGCGCTGCACTTAGAGGCTCCGGATGCTACGAGCAGAGAGGATATGATAAGGCCCTCAGCCATAGTTGAGCAGGCACCGTAAATGCCCAGGAAGGGTATCTCCAGCTCACGGAGGCCGTATGTGGAGCCGATGCACTGATTGATCAGGTCGCCGGAGCAGATAGTGTGGACATCCTCCTTGGTGATGCCAGCCTTTCTGACAGCAATACTGACGGCTTCAAGCTGGAACTGGCTCTCGGCCTGTTCCCAGGTGTCTCTGCCGAAGTGACTGTCCTCTATCACCTCATCAAAGCAGCTTCCCAGAGGACCCTGGCCCTCTTTTGAGCCTGCAACGGACCCATAGCTAAGGACGGTGACAGGGGATACCAGGCGAAAAACGCCTGTATCTAAGAATTCAGCCATAATAACTCCTTTCAGAAATACAGAGGTGCGTCAATAGGGGATGCTTTCCTCTGCAAGATAAGTGAACAATATAAATTATCTCCCACTATCGGAAAATTATGCTCAAAAAATCAAGACAATACCGTAAAGCTGTGCTATAATATAATTACGATAACGTTATCATTCAATAAAAGGAGGCGACAGAAATGAAAAATCTCTGCATACTCAACGATGCCCTCAGTTATATAGAGGAAAATATCAGCAGTGACATTGACCAGAATGACATAGCGGAGCACTGCTACTGCTCACTTTCAGCTTTGCAGAAGCTGTTCCGGTATGCGTTTAATATAGGGGTGGGGAACTATGTGACCAGGAGGCGTATGACTTGCAGTGCCCGTGAGCTTGTCACCACAGATGAAAACATCCTTGACATAGCGATGAAGTACGGATATGGCTCAGCAGAGGCCTTTACAAGAGCGTTTTCAAAGGCCTGGGGAGAAACACCTGCCGCTTTCCGAAAAAACAAAAGGTTTCCGGGAATGTTCCCGAAACTGGAATTCGATACCGACAAAGGAGGTATTATTATGAATGAGATGCACAGAAAGTATGACGTTACGGAGCTTTATGACTATCTGAAGGCAAACACAGGGACCTATATCATAGGCTTCGACATAAAGGGGCTCATCCCGATAAATGAAATATCAAACCGTGCCGGAGATGCGGCTATAAGGGAGTCCCTGAGGCGAATAGACGAGGCCGCAGGTGAGGGGATGCTGCTTCTCAGGATAGGAGGAGACGAGTTCGCACTTGCCACAGGTTCGGCAGATGAGGCTGTGTCCGACAGTATAATAGAGAAGGTCATCAGCCGCAACGGTGAGGAATTCAGCTATGAAGGCAGGATGATACCTCTTTCGCTTTATGCTACCAAGGTGAAGATGAGCAGTACGAACCTGCGCTACAGCCAGCTATTCCCGGAGATATACAACGCTCTTGAAGATTCCAAGAGATAAAAACAGACCCAGTCTGTGACCGTAAGGCCAGGCTGGGTCTTTATTTTAATATCAGCCGCAGAGCTCCACAATGGCTTCTGCCATGAGCTCTGCATTTTTCAAGAGCTCATCCACAGTTAAGAACTCTTCAGCGGAGTGCATATTGTGGTCCGTGCCGGGGAATTCTGCACCGAAAGCCACTCCGCCCTCTATCTCGTGGACGTATGTGCCGCCGCCGATAGCAATGCACCTTCCGGAGTCGCCGGTGACTCTCTCGTAAGTTTTCAACAATCCCTGAACAAATGTTGAATTCTCGTCAGTGCAGTGCGGCTCGGCGCCGTCGCAGGAGTCAACGGTGAACCCTGCGTCTTGAATGGCCTTACAGATGATACTGCTGACCTCGCACTTGGTCCTGTTCACAGGGAAACGTATGTCCACAGCCCCGTAGAGTCTGCCGTTGATAGTGTTCAGCATGGAAAGAACACAAGTGGTATTTCCGGATATATCATCGCTGAATCCGAGTCCGCAGGAGCTTCCGTCGGTCTCGCCGTGCGGAAAAAGTTTCCTGAGACCGGAGATAAGGGGGTGGTCACCCTGGCACTCACTGAGAAACAGGGTAATTGCATTCTCGCCCTTTTCCGGAGTAGAGGCATGGGCGGAGCGTCCGCAGAATGTCAGGTCATCAACAGTGCAGCTCTCCGGGACTGCGTTAACAACGTGGCCTGCGGAGATGTCAGCTCCAAAGAACGGAGCTGAGAAGTAAACTCTCAGCATACCTTTCTCCACGTTTATGACCGGGTACTCACCGTCGGGAGTGAAAACCATAGGCGGAAGCTCCCTCTGACTGCGGTAATAGGCCATATCAGCGGAGCCGTTCTCCTCATTGGTACCGAAAATAAGTCTGACACCCTTTTTCAGAGGGATGGCCAGCTCCTTGACGGCCTTTGCAGCAAAGAGAGCCGCAACAGCCGGTCCCTTGTCGTCAATGGTACCTCTGCCGATGAGCTTGCCGTTCTCTTCTCTCATGGTAAATGGGTCAGCCTTCCAGCCGGGACCTGCGGGTACCACATCCAGGTGGGAAAGGATAGCCAGCTCAGGCACAGGTCCGGGGATGTCAGCAGAACCAGCGTAATTGCAGAGATTTTCCACAATAAATCCGGACTCCCGGCACTTATCCAGCATAAGTCCAAGAGCGGCGGCAGGCTCCGGTCCGAAGGGAAATTCCTCCGAAGCCTCGCTCTGTATGCTTGGTACAGCCACCAGCTTGCCGAGAAATGCGGTCATTTCGTCCTTGTGGGACAGTAAATATTCAGTTATCCTGCTCATTTTTCTGCTCCTTAAATAAAATCAACAAAAAACCGCAGTATAGATTACTGCGGCATTTTGCGTGCGGAACGTCACCCGCACAAGAAAGAAAGGATAAATATGAAAAGATTTATCAGTTAACGATAGCCTTCTCTGTTTCCTTGTCGAAGATGTGGATCCTGTTAGGATCGATAGCAACTCTGATGTCGTCGCCAGGTCTTGCTGTAGATCTGGGGCTAACTCTTGCTGTGAGCGGTACACCTTCGCAGAGGAGGTAGAGGTAAGTCTCAGCACCCATCATTTCTGTGATCTCAACGTTACAGTTGATTACACCTGTAGTAGCGTTAGAGAGGTACATTTCCTCATCGTGGATGCTCTCAGGACGAACACCGAGGATTATCTCCTTGCCAACATAGTGACCGAGCTCGTCGTTTACCTTAGACTCAGGAACGATGATCTGGTACTTAACGCCTCTTGAAGTCTTAGTATCTTCAGAGCCGAACTCAACGATGTACTGGCCGTACTCTTCCTTGAGTGTAGCGTCGATGAAGTTCATCTGAGGAGAACCAAGGAATCCGGCAACGAACTTGTTAACAGGATTCTCGTAAAGGTTCTGAGGAGTATCGATCTGCTGAACGAAACCGTCCTTCATACAAACGATACGGTCGCCCATGGTCATAGCCTCGGTCTGGTCGTGGGTTACGTAGATGAAAGTAGTACCCAGTCTCTTGTGGATCTTTGAGATCTCGGTTCTCATCTGAGCACGGAGCTTAGCATCGAGGTTTGAGAGAGGCTCATCGAGGAGGAATACCTTAGGTGAACGAACGATAGCACGACCGAGAGCAACTCTCTGTCTCTGACCACCGGACATAGCCTTAGGCTTTCTGTCGAGGAGGTGAGTAAGGTCGAGGATCTTAGCAGCCTCGTTTACCTTTCTCTCGATCTCATCCTTAGGTACCTTACGGAGCTTGAGTCCGAAAGCCATGTTATCGAAAACAGTCATATGAGGATACAGAGCGTAGTTCTGGAAAACCATCGCAATATCTCTGTCCTTAGGTGCGATATCATTTACAAGGCGGTCTCCGATATAGAGCTCACCTTCTGAGATCTCTTCAAGTCCGGCGATCATACGGAGAGTAGTTGACTTACCGCAACCGGAAGGTCCAACAAGAACGATAAATTCCTTATCTCTTATTTCTAAATTAACATCTGAAACAGCAACAACGCCGCCCGGATATTTCTTATAAATGCCTTTAAGTGTTAAGCCTGCCATTTAATCCAGTCCTCCAGTTCAAAATTTTTGCCGATATTTCTACACAGTATCAGCTACAATAATATAATACCAAACTTTGCGGAATTTTTCAAGATGCTAAATTGACAAAGTTAAGATAATTTGTTTATTAGAATTGCCGAAAAAAAGTCAGAAAATTCGGGCAAAAAAAGGTCGGAAACGGGCTCTGAAGTCAAGTTTTCAACATCTTTGTGCAATAATTCCATACATTGTCCGGACCCCAGTTTTTCGGGCAAAATCAGTCCTCCGAGTGAAATTCTCATAAGAGATTCTACGTGATTGCCCACAGCGGCGAACATTCGCTTCACCTGGTGATATTTTCCCTCGTAAAGCTCGATAAACGCCAATTTATCGCTGTTTTTACAGTTCCGCACCCGTGCGGGGAGGCATATATCACCGTCTGCTAATTTGATTCCATTTTTGAATATGTCAACATATTTATTTTCAAAAGGTCTGGCAAGTTTCACAATATATATCTTGGGGATATGGCTCTTTGGTGAAAGTATATGATGTGCCAGTTCTCCGTCATCGGTGATGAGCAGAGCTCCGGTCGTATCCTTGTCGAGGCGGCCTGCCGGGAATAGCCCCTTTGTCCGCAGCTCAGGCGGCACCAGCCGCAGTACGGAGGGGCCGTCGGTGTCCTCGGTTGATGACACGTAGCCCTGGGGTTTGTTGAGAAGGATGTACCTGTATCTCTGTGCTGAGACAGACCTTCCGCTGACCTCTACCGAGTCCTTGCCGGGGTCTATTTTCAGGTCGGACTTTTTAGCAGGGGAGCCGTTCACCCTGATGTCTCCCTTGGCAGCGAGCTGTTTTATCTGGCTGCGGGAGAGCTCGGTCCTCTCCGAGATGAATTTATCAAGACGTATCAGTGCCATTGTATCTCCTTTCACTGGCTTGGTCTAATCCGTGGTCCGGCTGAATATCAATAGTCCATAGAAACTGATATAAAGGAGCCGAATATGAAAAAGCGTACTATTATAATATTGGCAGCGGCCGCCGCAGGAGCGGCTGTGTTCATTCTCCGTCCGGGAAACAGCGATCCGGAGACTGTTGAAAAGCGGAGCGTCCCTGCGTCCACAGTGGGGGAGCGCATGGACTATTTTGCTTCCCACGGCTGGGAGGTAGAGGAAATTGCGGGGAAGAGCATAGTCATACCGGAGGAGTTCACCCCTGCCTACGAGGAATATGCCTGTATGCAGGATAAACAGGGACTTCCGCTCCGGGACTGCATGGGCCGGGATGCGGAGCTCTACGTGTACGAGGTAAAAAATTACAGCCCTGACAGCAGGAAGATGCTTGCAGAGCTGATAGTTTGCGATGATACGGCAGTAGCGTCAATGGTCTACAGTGACGACGGCGGCAGCATCAGGATGGCAGTGAGCTGAGGTCCTGAACACCATCTACTGGTCGTTGAGCTGCTCAAGAGAGCTGTCCACAGCTCATTCCTCTGAAACCCCCGGAGAGCCGGTCTCTGGGGATTTTTTATTTTCAAATTCGCTTATTGCCGCCACAAAGCTGGCAATATCTGTGAAGTCCTTGTACACCGACGCAAAGCGGATATAGGAAATGGGGTCGATCTCACGGAGCCTGTCCAGGACGATATTGCCTATCTCAGCAGACTTTATAGTAGTCCTGAGGTGGTCAGCACAGTAGTTTTCCACATAATTTGCTATCTCCTCCACCTGTGACTTGTTAACAGGACGTTTTTTGATAGCAGTGAATATACCCTTGATGAGCTTTTGCTTATCGAAGGGCTCGAATCCGCCGGAGCGTTTTTCCACCATGAGGAGAGGTACCTCGAAGGCTTCATAGGTAGTGAATCTGCCTCCGCATTTCACACATTCTCTCCGCCGGCGTATCTTATCCTCAGTAGGTCTTGAGTCTATAACTTTTGAATCATCAAATCCGCAGTAAGGGCATCTCATTATTTAATCTCCCCGCCAAAAGGCGATGTCATATTGCAAAGTGCATTGTAGCTTCTTATGAGTTCGCTGATAGGTCCGAAATTGTTCCTGTACAGCTCAAGTATCACATTGCAGTCCGGGTTGACCTGGGCGGCTTTAGCCAGGAATTTCCTGAAATCGAACCTGCCCTTTCCGACAGGCAGGCAGTCACCGAGCTCTCCGGAGTCGCTTATATGTATATGTGCCAGACTTTTTCCGGCGGCTCTTATAAAGCTGAACGGGTCCTCGCCGGCACGTACAGCCTGTTTTGTGTCCAGGACGAAGGCGAACTCATCGTCCAGCATAGCGGCAACGTCCCGGATATAGGCCGAGGAACTGCTCTGGCACCGTGAGACATTTTCGAGGGCCACAGTGACTCCGTTCTCACGTCCCACCCTGTAGAGCCTGCTGAAACGCTCGCAGAAGAGCTCCTTTGACTTAACGGACCTTCCGCCGTGGAGCACGAATATCTCTGCTCCGGTCATGTTCATGAAGCGGAAGTAGTACTTGTAGTACTCGATAGCGTCTTCGATGCGTCTTTCGTAGTCTGAGAAGAAGAAAAGCTGTTCCATTTCGCTGGTAAAGGGGTGGAGTGAGACTGCTTTAGCGTCGAATCTTCTCAGCAGGTTAGCGATGCCATGAGCAAAGCTCTTTTTCAGTTCCGAGTGGGTATTTATGAAGACCTCAACGCAGGAGACGCCGTTGACCGTAAGGTCGTACAGGCTTTCTTCCAGCGGTTTAGGGTACAGGCAGGCTGTAGAAACTCCCGCAAGCATAGGCGGCTCCTTTCGCATGATACTATATAAATGTGTCAGCTTGTTATGTTGACTATAATTATACCAGTAATCCGGCCGAAAGTCAAGCGGAGGACTGCCGGAGCTGAACGGTCAGACTGTATCATAGATTTGACAAATCTGTGCAAAAATTGTATAATTATAGGTAGAAAAAACAGAGGGGGGAATACTATGTTCATTTATCAGCTTGGCTGGCACTGGAGGCATCCTGCCGACCTTGTTATAGAACGTCCCAACGGCCATTTCGGTACACAGGTCATACTGGTCCAGTCCAAGGGAAGGCTGAAAATGGGAGGTACAGAGTATATCGTTGACAAGAATACGGCTTTTCTTGTGAAGAATTGCCTGCCGCACTGCATTTACGGCTATGAGGAGGAGTATGTTGACGACTGGATAAGATTCAGCCTTGAGCAGAAGGACGTTGACTTTATTGCCGGTCTTAAACTTGAATACAACGTTCCGGTAAAGCTCAGGGACGACAGCGTCTCAAAGCTGATAGCGGCGGCGGTGGAGATATTTGATTCTGAGGTACCGAACAAGAATGAGACTCTGCATCACATACTCACAGCGATACTTCTGCACATGAGTGAGTATGCCGCTCCTGTGGACAAGAAAAAGAGGAACTATTATGACGACAAGCTGGATAGTCTGAGAGGGCGGATATTCCAGCATCCGTCCGAAAACTGGAACATTCCGGACCTGGCGGCGGAGCTGAACATCTCAGTGTCTCATTTTCAGCGGCTATACAAACAGAAATACGGCATATCCTGTATGAACGATGTATTCATGAGCCGCATGGAGTACGCAAAGCAGCTCCTTATGAACACCGAGCTCACTGCCGCTGAGATAGCGGAGATGTGCAGCTATCAGAACTACGAGTATTTTTCACGCTCCTTTGTGAAGTATGCCTGCGTATCTCCCACGAAGTACAGGAACAAGTTCAAGGAGAATTGAGCAGGTTCTCAGAAAGCCAGCATAAATGTATCCGGGCATGACAAACAGAAAGCTCCGGGAGGGCATAGCCTTCCGGAGCATTTTTTATACATTCTTCAATTCGCCGTGTTCTTCGTAGTCAGCGACTCTTGCGATAGAGTTGTCCTCCCTGACGAATACCACCCTTGGACGGTGAGAGCTTATCTCTTCGGGAGACATAGCAGCATAGGACATGATTATGACCATATCCCCACGCTGACCGGCTCTTGCGGCGGCACCGTTAAGGCAGATGACACCGCTGCCGGGTTCACCTGCAATGACATAGGTCTCGATGCGGCTGCCGCTGTTGACATTCACAACGTGTACGTGCTCGTACTCATAGAGACCGGCAGCCTCCAAGAGGTCACGGTCTATTGTTATGCTGCCGACATAGTTGAGCTCAGCCTGAGTTATCACTGCACGGTGTATCTTGCTTTTGAGCATAGATATCTGCATTGCACCGCCTCCTTAAACGTCCTCAGTGAAGAAGTTGTCGATGAGACGGGTCTTGCCGATGTATACAGCCATAGCACACAGAGCAGGCCTGTCCAGAGAGGTTATCTGCTGCATAGTAGCGCAGTCTACCATTTTCACATAGTCTATCCTTGCAAGGGGCTCTGCATTGATATGAGCCTTCATAGCGTCAAGTATCACAGTGCAGTCCTTCTCGCCGTTCTTTACCATGTCCATGCCCATGAATATCGCCTGTGAAAGTACCAGAGCGGCCTTTCTCTCGGCCTCGCTGAGGTAGGTGTTTCTGGAGCTCTTTGCGAGACCGTCGGACTCCCTGATGATAGGGCAGCCGATTATCTGGATATCCATGTTGAGGTCATCCACCATGTGGCGGATAACAGCAAGCTGCTGAGCGTCCTTCTTGCCGAAGTAAGCTCTGTCAGGCTTTACTATATTGAAGAGCTTGGAGACAACAGTACACACACCTCTGAAGTGGATAGGTCTGCTGAGACCGCAGAGCTCCTCAGTGAGGACGGTCATATCCACGAATGAGGAGAATCCCTCGTGATACATTTCAGAGGGCTCCGGGTTGAAGATAAGGTCTCCGCCGTGGTCCTCGACTACCTTAGCGTCACGTTCAAGGTCACGGGGGTAGCTCTCCAGGTCCTCAGTGGGACCGAACTGCATGGGATTTACAAAGTCAGAGACAACAGTCCTGTCATTATCTCTGTGAGAAGCCTCGATAAGGCTTGCGTGGCCCTCGTGGAGATAACCCATAGTGGGTACCAGTCCTACAGTAAGGCCCTGAGCTCTCCATTCTTTTACCTGAGCTCTTACTTCATCTATAGTTTTAACTATTTTCATATCACTCACACTCCTTGATTATCTGGCTGATGACATCCTCATCTATTGCATAGGTATGCTCCTGAGCAGGGAATTCTCCGGACTTTGTCTCGGAGATATAGTCAGTGATGCCCTTACGCATGAGCTCGCCCACCTCTGCGAATCTCTTCACGAACTTAGGTGTATGGCCGGTAGTGAGGCCCAGCATATCCTGATAAACCAATACCTGACCGTCACAGCCTGAGCCGGCGCCGATGCCGATAGTGGGTATCATGAGCTTTTTAGTGATGATCTCAGCGAGCTTTGCGGGGATGCCCTCAAGTACAACAGCACAGGCTCCGGCCTCCTGGATGAGGAGAGCGTCACTGATGAGCTTCTTTGCCTTGTCCAGGCTCTTTCCCTGCACCTTGAATCCGCCGAAAACGTTGACAGACTGAGGGGTGAGGCCCAGGTGAGCCACAACGGGGATAGAGGCGTTGACGATAGCCCTTATCTGCTCGCATACCTCAGCGCCGCCCTCCAGCTTTACAGCGTGGGCACCGCCCTCCTTGATGAGTCGTCCGGCATTGGCAACGGCCTCCTGAACGCTTATCTGGTAGGAGAGAAAAGGCATATCAGCAACTACGAAGGCATTTTCGGCAGCCCTTGAAACTGCGGCGGTATGGTGTATCATGTCCTCCATAGTTACGGGAAGAGTATTTTCATAGCCGAGCATGACCATGCCAAGAGAGTCACCGATGAGGATGGCATTGACACCGCACTCGTCGATTATCTTCGCTGTTGTGTAGTCGTAAGCAGTAAGCATCGTGATCTTGTCACCGGATTGTTTCTGCTGCATGAGTGTTGAAACAGTGTTTTTCATAGTTTTACTCCTTAAAAAGATGTTACCTTTCTGCCTTGCAGATAAGATACAGGAGTATGATAGCATAGTTTTGTGATAGATGTGTGAAAATTTTCTTTAATTTTCCTGTAAAACAGGCAAAAAACCGTCCGGAGGCACCTGTTCTCATTGACGGGACGGCCGGAATGTGATATAATTTTATCAATGATGATATAGAGGAGGAATCATATTGGAAAAACAGAAAAACAGACAGGCTGGGGTCATGAGCCGTCTGGGAGGACTTCCGCTGGTAAGGAATATCCGTGAGAACCGCAGCCGGCTGCTGCCTTCACTTGTCGGAGCGGCGGCTCTGAGCTTTATCCTGACGGTCTACCTTGCCACTGACACCTTTGTCAACAACTTCGGGGACTTCAATTTCTATTATCAGCAGCTCCTTCCAACTCTGCTCATAGATTTTGCAGTGAGCACTGGAGCTCTCACACTGCTCCTGATGTGTCAGAAGCCCTCCCGGCACAGCATAGGCATGAGCCTTGTAATGGGCCTTATCTTAGGGGTATATGTGCAGTATATGTTCATGAACAAGCGCCTTGACCGCCTTGGGATGCAGGCCTACAACTGGAAGGAGAACACCGGGTATGCAGTGTTCAACGGAGCAGTGTGGCTCTTTATTATGGCAGTGCCATTCCTCATTCAGAAGTTCAACAAGAGTCTGTGGAAAAAGCTGGCAGTCTTTCTGCCGGCAGGTATGCTTGCCCTTCATGGGATAACAGCGGTTACAATGGTAGCCACCGCAAAGGAGGACATCTTCGGCCGCAGGGACCATGCATACATGACCTCAGACGAGATGTTCACCGTGTCAAAGCACAAGAACGTCATAGTGCTGGTGTACGATGCCGCTGACAACAAGTACATAGACGAGATAATGGCGGAGCATCCGGAGAAAATGGCCGGACTGGAGGACTTCACAGTTTACACCAACACCTGTAGTGTCTACGACTTTACCACGATGTCCTTTGCCCAGATGTTCGGAGGGGTGGACTTTGATGCATCTCTCAGCGGAAAGGAATTTTTCGACAAAGCCTGGCACGGCCCGAAGGCTGAAGCCTTCTACGGAGGCCTTCATGACATGGGGTACAGGGTCAATGCCTTCAATATGAGCGGAGGAAGTCCGGAGGACTGGAACGGAGTCTACGACAATGCTGCCTACAGTGAAAAGCCGATAAAGCACAAAGTGGAGACCTTTTACAGGAAGCGGCTCAGGAAGTGCGTTCACAGCCTTGAACTCTACCGGGCACTGCCCTTTGCGGCAAAGAGCTTTATCCGGGACGAGGATATGTCCTTTGACAACATAGTTATTTTCAAGTACGGCTACAAGGACTATCAGAACAAGGACTTTCTCAGGGACCTGGAGCTTTCTCAGGCTGACAACGACCAGAACTACTTTATAATACAGCACACAGAGGGAACTCACTACCCCTGTGATACCTATGAGGAAATGGACAACTGCCTTGACATAACACGTTCCTACATCGACCAGATGAAGGAAATGGGAGTCTACGATGATTCAGTGATAATAGTCACCTCCGACCACGGCGAGCACTCTGACGGCGAATACGGGGCAACTCCCATATTCATGATAAAGGAGGCCGGAGCATCTCATGAGGAGATAGAGCTCAACGATGCTCCGATATATTTCACGGACCTGCTTTCGACCTTTGCAGTGAATGCCGGATTTGACCGTGAAACTGCTGAGAATGAGTTCGGCAATTCCATATACGATTTCAAGCCGGGAGACTGCCGTGAGCGTACCTGGTACGACCGCATAGAAGACCCGGACTACCCGAAATCAAAGATATACGGCAATCAGAAATACCGCTCCTGCTGCAACACTTTCTATGGCTACACCTATACCGGAGGCAGTGAGGAGCTCAACGAAAAGGTAGTCAGCGGGGACGTAACAGAGATATGTCCCATAGATGAGTTCATACAGTGAGAAATTTTTTCCGGGTCCGGCATCACGGACCCGGTACTTTTACGCTGCTCTGACGGAAGTGTATTCCGGAGCGTAAATATGGGAAGATGCAGTATTGACAAATATATGTCGATTGTGATAAAATAATATTGACAGAAAAATATCTGGCCTGTAATAATGGTATAGGAGTGTGATATATGGGGAATAAAAAAGGGATAAGGATCGGTATGATCCTGACATTCATTGTATGTCAGATACTTAGTGTGTATATAGGTTATACTTTCAGCACGTACCACAAGTCTAATCTGACTAATGAGATGCTCAGAAAGAGCGGCATCGCCAACGCTGATAAGCTGATGATAGTTGCTCACCCGGACGACGAAGTCATCTGGGGCGGAGGTCATCTCATGGAGAGGGGCTATTTTATAGTTGTCATAACCAACGGCAACAATGCCCGCAGGAAGAATGAATTCAAAAAGGTGCTGGAGCAGTCGGGCAATGACGGTATAATCCTCAGCTATCCGGACAAAGCCTTCGGCAAAAAGGACGACTGGAAAAAGAGCAAGGACGATATAATCAAGGACCTCACCAAGATAATCAGATATAAGGACTGGGACCTCATCGTCACCCATAACAAGGAGGGTGAATACGGTCACATACACCACAAGATGACACACCGCTTTGTCACCGATATATATGACAAGGTCTCACCTGGCTGTGACCTGTACTTTTTCGGAAAGTACTACACCAAGTCAAAGATAGGCGGAGTGGAGGACCAGCTCACAAGAATATCCGATGAACAGCTTGAATATAAGGAGCGGCTCGAAAAACTGTATAAGTCCCAGTCAAAAGTGGTCGATATGTTCTGTCAGATGAATCCATACGAAGAGTGGACCTGCTACAACGAGCAGGGCGAGTGATGCCGAATCAGGGGGTACTGATAAGGCGTCGGAAATAAGAATAAGCACATCCGGTTTCGTTTCAGCGGAGCCGGATATTTTTTAGGAGAAAATATGATATACCGCTATCCAGAATACTGTGAAAAATTCCGGTGTATAGCCGATAAATGCCGGGACTCCTGCTGTATAGGCTGGGAGATAGACATAGACCCTGAGACTCTTGTGTACTACGGCAGTATAGGCGGAGGATTCGGGGAAAGGCTCCGCAGGGGCATATCCGGGGGAGCCTTTGTGCTGGGTGAGGACGAGCGCTGTCCCTTCCTTAACAGCAAGGGCCTCTGTGACATATATACAGAGCTGGGCGAGGAGCATCTCTGCCGTATCTGCTCCGACCACCCACGCTACTTCGAGTGGTTCGAGGGAGTCAAGGAAGGGGGAGTCGGACTTTCCTGTGAGGCGGCCGCAGAGCTGATAATTTCCAGTGACTTCCGGCTGAAAGAAAAGGAAGTCCCGGAGGAGACTGCACCCGGACACAGTCCGGAGCTTTACAGCCTGCTGCTGAGTGCCCGTGAGGAGATGCTCCGGAGACTGGAAACAGATGAACTCAGGTCTGCGCTCAGGTGGATGCTTGCCTGGGCTGAGGAATTGCAGAGCCGCATGGACAACGGAGAGCTGACCTTTCCGGAGGATACAGAGGAGCAGGAGGCATCTGCACCTGATGCCAAGAGCGTGCTGGAGTACTTCCGTGGTCTGGAGACTCTTGACCCCTGCTGGCCGGAGCTCCTGAAAACAGCGGAAGAGCAGACGGGAGCGGCACCTCTTACGTATGAGCAGGAGGTCTGTCTCCGCAGGATAGGAGCTTATTTCCTGTACCGCTACTTCATGAAGGGAGTATTTGACGGCGAGATACTCTCACGGGTCAAGCTGGCGGCTGTGAGCGTATGGGTCATAGGCTGGCTGTGGAGGACCACCGGCACCGGCGGCACAGCGGACATCCCCAGGCGGTATTCCAAGGAGATAGAGTACTGCGAGGAGAATATAGAAGCCTTCCTGGACTCCACCTATGAGGAGGACTTCTTCACCTCTGCCGGGATAGCCGGACTTTTAAGTATCTTGTGATGATTTAAGCAGCTCATGATTTAAGCTGCACTTCCACATGATGCACAAAGAACGGCGACGTGATTTGTGCAACGCTCTGAAATAAAGGGGGGATTAGTACGAAATTGCTGAACGCTCTTGACAATTCTGTGAAAAAACGCTATCATTTAGCTATAGAAACTTGATTTAATTTAAGTGGTGAGATTAAATTAAGCGAAAATGAGAGGTCAGGGATAACTGCACTGTCCCTGAAAAATGAATTGTGACAGCGCCGTGACCACGGTGCAGATGTCGGGAGGGTATTATGAACAGGAAAACCAAA
Source organism: Ruminococcus flavefaciens (assembly GCA_902762855.1). GTDB lineage: Bacteria > Bacillota > Clostridia > Oscillospirales > Ruminococcaceae > Ruminococcus > Ruminococcus flavefaciens_V. The sequence continues at coordinate 21,252 of CACWPR010000011.1, read as the reverse complement.
ACAGTAAAGCGTATCGTGAGCTTTTCAGCAGCGGCAATGTGCCTGCTCTCATCGCTCAGGATAGCTCCGGAATCGGAGTTTGAAGCATTCGCAGACTCATCAATGACAGCCTTCGAGATAACCGAGGGGATGCAGATAGGCTGGAATCTGGGAAATACACTGGATTCCCACGGTGCCTATTCCTCCGGTCTCTCCGCAGAGACGAGCTGGGGCAACCCCGTTACTTCAAAGGCAATGATAGACGCAGTCAAGGCAAAGGGATTCAATACAGTGAGAGTCCCCACAACATGGTATCAGCATCTTGACGGCGATAAAAACATCGACAGCGCATGGCTGGCAAGAGTCAAGGAGGTAGTGGACTACGCTATCGACAATGATATGTATGTCATCCTCAACCTTCACCACGAGAACTGGATAGACAGAGCCGACCTGGGCACAGCCTATGACGAGATGAGGCCAAAGTTCATAAAGGTGTGGACACAGATAGCGAAGGCATTCAGCAGCTACGACCAGCACCTCATCTTTGAGTCCATGAACGAGCCCAGAGCAAAGGGCACCACTCACGAATGGTGGGGTCCCCAGTCCAATGAGGTGGACACTATCAACAATCTCAATGCAGACTTCGTTCAGCTCATAAGGAGCATCGACTCCCCCTACAGCCAGAACAGGCTCCTTATGATACCGGGCTACTGTGCATCCAGCGACAGTACTATCTATTCACAGATAAAGGTGCCGGAGGATGATTTCGTAGCAGTATCCATACACGCATACGTTCCCTATGAGTTCACGATGGATACCGATGTATCCGACCACAGCACCTTCACAGAGGCCTGGTCATCCAGCCTTTCCCAGACACTTGATGGACTGAGAAAGACCTTCATAGCCAACGACATCCCCGTAGTCATAGGAGAGTTCGGAACATCCAACTTCGACAATACCGAGGCAAGAGTCCAGTGGGCAGACCAATACATTTCCACAGCCAAGGAGTATGGTATCCCCTGTGTGCTCTGGGACAACAACGTCGTCTCCAATTCACAGGCACCAGGCGAGTGCCACGGCTACCTCAACAGAAGCGAACTGAGCTGGTACAGCCAGTCCGAGCCGGTAGTTGATAAGATGATGGAGGTAATGGCGGACAGCTCTATAGTATGGGGCAGCAAGAAGGCAGGAGTCCAGTACAGCCACGAGGACATAGAAAGCGGCAAGACTCTCATCAGCACCTCACAGGCCCTTGATGCATCAGTGAAGGACGGCAACTGCTCAACACCTGCCGATGTAACATGGAGCGTCCTTGAAAACGGCGATGTAGCAGTTAAGTTCACCGGTAACGAGCCTGTAATAGCATTCACAGACGGCTCCTGGGAGAACTGGACAGAGGTGAGCGCATATGACGTTTCAGACGGCATAGCCTACTATTCCTCAAAGAACATCGAGCAGGCATGGTCAGGCGACACAGCCGATATAGCTCATATTTTCGTAAAGACCAACGGTGTAACAACAGTAGAGAAGGCAGCGGTTATAGGCGGCTCCTCAGCAGACATCCCGGATGTACCTGTTGACGAGACTATAAAATATGTCCTTGACCTCAGCGGCGCAGACATGAATGGTACCCTGACCCTTGAATTCGAGGGTACAGCCGGCAAGTACAACAACGGCTGTGTAGGCTACTCCAACGGCGCAGACTGGGAGACTATCGAGTGGGAGGGCACATTTGCCTCCGACGGAAAACTGAAAGTAGAGATACCTATGAGCAAATTCAAGGTGAACACAGCCAGTGCAGAGGCACAGGTATGGTGGCATGAAGGGGACATCGCCCTTGTGAATTACAGCGTTAGCGGCGGAGCATCCCAGACTGTAACGACCACCACAGAAAACGGCAGCGGAAATACAACGACTACCACAACAGTTAATACAAACGGCAAGGGTTTCTACGTTGACGGCCAGACTATCCGTGACGCCAACGGCCAGGAGTTCATCATGCGTGGAGTAAACATCGCACATGCATGGTACCAGAGCAATACTGAGCAGTCAATAAAGGCAGCAGCCTCCAAGGGCACGAATACAGTTCGTATAGTATGCTCAGACGGTGCAAAGTGGACCAAGACCTCCGCAGCAGAGATAGAGAACATCATCAAGTGGTGCAAGGAGAACAAGCAGGTCTGCATCCTTGAAGCACACGACGCAACAGGAAGCAACAGCATAGACGACGTAGTGAAGGCAGCGGAGTACTGGACAGAGATGAAGGACATTCTCAATGCTAACTCCGCATACGTCATCCTCAACATCGCAAACGAGTGGTACGGCGAATGGGGCAGTGCGACATGGGCAGAGGGCAGCGAGAAGGCAATAAAGGCCATCCGTGATGCCGGAATAAAGAACATGATAATGATAGACAGCGCCGGCTGGGGACAGTATCCCAAGTCCATAGGCGAAAAGGGCGCAGAGGTATTTGCCTCCGACCCGGACAGAAACACAGTATTCTCCGCACATCTCTATGAGTACGGCGGCGGTACAGCACAGATGGTAAAGGACAACATTGACTCAGCACTTAGCTGCGGAGCACCTGTAGTAATAGGAGAATTCGGCTACAAGCACACAGACGGCGACGTAGATGAGGCAACTATAATGAGCTACTGTGCCGAGAAGAGCATGGGATACCTTGCATGGTCCTGGAAGGGCAACAGCGGCGGAGTAGAGTACCTCGACCTTGTAAACGACTGGGACGGCACAAGCCTTACCGAGTGGGGTCAGATATACTTCGGAGAGATAGCAGGCAAGGCAAAGGCTGCCTCTGTATTTGAGGGTGTAAACCCCGGCAAGTACCTCCCCGGCGATGCAGACTGTGACGGTGAAGTAAAGATGAATGACGTAGTGCTCATCATGCAGTGCATTGCAAACAAGGACAAGTACGGCGAAGGCAAGCCTGACGGCATCACCGCAGACGGCGCCATAAACGCAGACGTTATCGGAAACGACGGAATAACTGTCCTTGACGCACAGAAGATACAGGAATACCTGTTAGAGCTTGTACAGGAGCTCCCTATCAGATAAGCAGAAAAAGTCCCCATACGGGGACTTTTTTCTTTCAGGACTTCTTATGGAAGAGCCCGCTTATAAACGGTACGGCGGCGCTGAGTCCGAGTGCAGTGAGGAGCTGTCTGCGGTCCGGGACAACAGTTTCAAAGACTGCCTGCATCTGTGGTACTGCCACAGCCGCCGCAAGAGCGCCCACTGAGACTGCAACAGCCAGCAGCAGCTTCATATTGCTGAAAATATTTATCCGGAAGATAGACTTTGTCTCAGACTTGCACTCAAAAACATGGATGAGCTGTGAAGCTACCAGAGTAATGAGAGCACAGGTCCGGGCGGCAGCAAGGCTGCCTCCCATGTGAAGAGCGGCGGCAAAGGAGCCGAGGGTACAAAGTCCGATGAAGATACCTCTGAAAACTATCCTGCCCATGAGTCCGCCGGAGAAGAAACCCTCGTCGGAGCGTCTCGGAGGACGGCTCATAATGTCCTTTTCGGGAGGCTCCATGCCCAGAGCCACGGCCGGCAGACCGTCAGTGACCAGATTCACCAGGAGTATCTGTACTGGCAGGAGGACCACGGGCATACCCATGACCATTCCCAGGAACATAGTGAGGACCTCACCGATGTTGCAGGAGAGGAGGTAGCGGACGAATTTGCGGATATTAGCGTAAACGCAGCGTCCCTGTTCGACAGCGCTGACGAGAGTGGCCAGGTTGTCGTCAAGGAGGATGACATCTGCGGCCTGTTTGGTGACGTCTGTGCCGGTGACGCCCATGGCAACACCTACATCAGCTTCTTTGATAGCGGGAGCATCGTTCACACCGTCGCCGGTCATGGTGACTATCTCACCTCTGCGCCGGAAGCTCCTGACAATGCGGAGCTTGTGGACGGGCTCCACACGGGCAAAAACGGTATATTTCCCTATAACGCTGTCCAGCTCTTCATCGGATAGCCTGTCGAGCTCTGCGCCTGTCATAGCCTTTCCGCCTTTAAGGAGACCGGCCTTCCGGGCGACGGCCACGGCGGTGTTCTTGTGGTCACCGGTTATCATGACGGTCCTGACGGAAGCTGCGGAGCATTTCCTGATAGCGGCCTTTGCCTCTTCTCTGGGAGGGTCTATCATACCTGCGAGACCGAGAAAGACCAGATTCCCCCGGTGTGGGTCGAAGGAGTCCGAGGTACAGCAGGCCAGAGCGAGGACACGGAGGGCCTTGTCGGACATGGCCAGGGTCTCAGCGGAGATACGGCTGCGTACAGCAGGAGACATAGAGCGGAGAGAGCCTTCACGGTCCATATACTGGGAGCATCTGGGGAGGATGACCTCCTCAGCGCCCTTGAAGAAGGAGACTTTTTCCTGGCCGTGGAGACAGTGTACCGCCATGAAACGGGTCTCGCTGTCAAAAGGGAGGGAGTCAAGGCGGCTGTAGTCAGTTTCGAGGGACTGTCTTGTGATGCCGGCTTTAGCGGCGGCGATGAGCAGAGCGGCCTCAGTGGGGTCGCCGGTGACCTTCCATTCGCCCTTTCCGGAGACAGTGCCTCGGCTGCGGCTCCTTGTGCCGGAGGGAGCAGTTATCACAGCGTCGGAGCAGAGGACTCCGCAGGTGAGGGCGGCGGTCAGGCATTTCTCGTTGACCGGGTTGACGGCGGTATCCTCGTCACCTATAGTGACACCTCCTGAGATGCGGTGGCCCATGCCGCTGAAAAAGTAGCCGCAGTCAGCGGAGGAGAGCTCTGTGAGAGTCATTTTGTTCTCGGTGATAGTGCCGGTCTTATCGGAGCAAATTACCGAAGTGCAGCCCAGTGTCTCAACGCTGTGGAGCTTGTTGACCAGGGCCTTCTGTTTAAGCATCCGGCTGACTGCCAGAGCCAGGGCGATAGTTACCGTAGCAGGCAGACCTTCAGGGATAGCGGCGATAGCGATAGTGATGCCGGTCATGAGCATAGTGAAAACGTCCTCGCCCCGGAGCACACCGGCGGCAAAGACAGCGGCGCATACTCCCAGGCAAATGACTGCAACGGCCTTTCCAAGTTCGGCCAGCCGTTTCTGCAAGGGGGTAAGCTCCTTGTCGATACCGGTGAGCATCTCAGAGATGCGGCCCATCTGAGTGTTTTTTCCTGTAGCGATGACCCTTGCCATAGCAGTTCCCTTGACAGCGGAGGTGCCGCAGTAGATGATATTTGCCTTGTTAAGGGAATTATCCCTGTCAGAGGAAGGTCCGGCGGACTTCTGCACAGGGTCGGACTCTCCGGTGAGCATGGATTCGTCAGTAAAAAGGCCGGAGGCTCTCAGCAGAGCGCAGTCCGCAGGGACTCTGTCCCCGGACTCCAGCTCTATTACGTCGTCACAGACCAGAGAAGCAGCGTCGATGACTTTCAGACTGCCGTCCCTGTAGCACTTTGCAGTGGGAGCGGTCATTGAGCGCAGAGCCTCCAGAGTATGTTCAGTGCGGTATTCCTGGATAAAGCCTAAAACGGCATTGAGCAGCACGATGAGGATGATAGTCACAGCGTCGGATATTTCGCCCAGCAGGATAGAAACTCCCGTAGCAGCAAGGAGTATCATGACCATGACATCCTTGAACTGTCCGGCGAATATAGCGGCAGCACCGGGCCTTCTGCCCTCTTCCAGGACGTTTTCACCGTCACTTCGGAGCCTTTCGGCAGCGTCTTTTTCAGTAAGTCCCATAGAGATACCTCCAGATAATGATTTGTCCTTCAATGATATGCCTGTACCGGACAGGATATTCCGGCTGAAAAAATGTGTATGCAGAAAACGAAAACTGGGTGAAATCCGTTGCAATCTCCGGCAGCTTGTGATATAATGTATAAAGTATTGATAAAAACAGGCGAAGGGAAAGACAAGATAGGCTCCGCCTGAGGAATAACGTTAAAAATCGGCTTGCAGCCGAAAAGAGAGGGTTAGAAAAATGATGATGAAAAACAGGACTGCCGCACTTCTGCTCAGTCTGCTCATATGTGCGTCTGCGGCAGCAGCTCCTATGAGTGCATGGGCTGACGAGGAGGAACAGACCACAGCAGCGGAGGAAGCGGTACAGGAAGATGAGACAGAAGCAGAGGAAAAGACCTCCGGCGATTTCACATATACAGTCACAGATGAGGGTACTGCCTGTATAACACGTTACAATGCAAATGAGAAGGATGTAGTCATCCCCGGAACTATCGACGGACTGACAGTTACTGAGCTGGGTCCCTGGGTATTCGGAGAAGAGGACGGTTCAGCCTGCGTAAAGGCAACTATCCCTGCCTCAGTGGAGTACATATCCTCCAACAACCCATTCAAGGTCTGCATGATGCTGGAGGAGGTAATAGTTGAGGACGGCAATGAGAACTATGTCACCAAGGACGGAGTGCTCTACACCAAGGACATGACCAAGCTCTTTGTGTATCCTGCAAAGAAAGCAGGCACGTCCTTCGAGATACCTGAGGGAGTAAAGACCCTGGGCTCTGCGGCGATATATGCAACGTCACTGGAGACAATAAAATTCCCCTCCACACTGGAGGAGACCAGCGACTTCTCGCTGGGCGAGAATGTCAGCATAAAGTCCGTTGACATCAGCGGAACATCCATAGAGGAACTGGGCAGCTACTGCTTTGCAGGCTGTACCGGGCTTGAAGAGATAAAGTTCCCTGAGTCGCTGAGAACTATCGGCGGAGCCGCATTCTACGGATGCAAAGCCCTGACAAGCGTAGAGCTCCCCGGACTGCTGACAGCGATAAGGCAGTACGCATTCATAGACACAGGCCTTACCAGTGTGACCATACCCTCAACAGTACAGGACATAGGCTACTGTGCCTTCGGCTACAGCACTACAGCCGACGGCGGAGAGACAGCTGACCCCAACTTCGTGATAATAGGCGAATACGGCTCTGCCGCCCAGACCTATGCCGTAGATGCCGACAGCGATTACGGCTATTCCAACAACTTCATATTCCGTTCTCCTGACGAGGACTCTGACCTTGAGGAGATACTTTCCTTTGACAGGCAGACCTGGGGAGAGTATGAATTTGCAGTTGAAAACGGTGAGGTATACATACTCCTGTGCAATTCTACAGATGCCGTTGTAAAAGTACCGGAGGAGATATACGGTATCCCGGTAACAACGATATATTCTGTTGCATTCAGCAACACTCCTGCTGAAGAGGTGATCATACCTGAGGGAGTGAAGGAGATAAAGAAACTGGCCTTCAACGGCTGCTATTACCTTAAAAAGCTGACGCTTCCCCAGAGCCTCGAGACCATAGGGGACAGCGCCTTTGCAGACTGTGATGTGCTGGAGACCCTCGACCTGGGAGGAGCAGTGACTATAGGCGCAGACGCATTCTACGGCTGCACCTCTCTGAAGGAACTGACTATCTCCGGAAACTGCCAGACCATAGGTGTTGACGACGAGGAGCCCTTCATCACCTGTTCACAGCTTGAAAAGATAACAGTCACATCCGGCGACGGAAAATTCTCCTCACAGGACGGAGTACTCTACAGCAGTGACAAGAAGGCCCTTCTCTACTATCCCCAGGGCAAGACAGACAAGACCTTCACAGCGCCCAAGGGACTGAAAATAATACAGCAGTCGGCAATATTCGCCAACAAGTATCTTGAAGAGGCAGACCTATCCGGGGTAGAGGAGATAGGAGCCGGAGCATTTGAGGGATGCACAGCACTGAAAAAGGTCAAGCTCTCCAAGGACCTGACCACACTGGGCGAGTATGCATTCCTGGACTGCACCGAGCTGAAAAGTCTGAGATTCTATGATAAGCTGGAGACCATAGGTGACTATGCCTGCGGCTATTACTACGAGGACCAGGCAAATCTGCTGGAGGACGAAGAAAACGGCGAGGCCCTCATCGAGGGGTTCAAGATATATGCCGACAAGGGCACCAAGGGCTACGACTATGCCAAGAAGAACAACATCGAGGTAGTAACTGATACTGTTGAGGTGTTCGGAAAGAATATTGACAAGCGCCTGCTGTACATATTCGGCGGCGGACTGGGTGCAGTACTTGCGGCAGTCATAGGTGTGTTTGTAAGCAAGAAGGCGAAGAAAAAGAAGGCCGAGAAGGAAAAGGCTGACAGAAAGCAGAAAGCCGCAGAAGCCAGAAAGAAAAAGGCAGAGGAGGAAGAGAAGTCCTCTGATGGAAAGGAAAAGGAAAATGATGAGCAGGCTTAAAAGAATACTCTCCGCAGCGGCAGCACTGTCCCTTACAGCCGCAGTTTTTCCAGGCTTTTCCCTGAGCGCCGGCGCTGTGACTGAAGCCGAGGAGGTAATACAGGACGGCTCCTTCGTATATGACGTAGTTGACAACGGCTATGCCATAAAACGCTGTACTGCCACAGTAGTAACTGAGATACCTGGAGTAGTCAACGGAGTGCCGATAGTAGAGATAGAGGACAATGCCTTCTACAACTGTGCCGGCATCACGGAGATAAAGATACCCACATCAGTAAAGAAAATAGGCGAGGGAGCGTTCAGCTTCTGCACATACCTTACCAAGGTGACTATCCCCTCATCGGTGAAGGAGATACCCAAGAACGCATTCATAGCCTGTTCTTCACTTACAGAACTTGAGCTGCCTGACACCATAACATCCATAGGTGACGGAGCCTTCTCGAACTGCGTGTCACTGACAGAGTTCAGCGTACCGGACTCACTGGAAAGTCTGGGCGAGGGAGTTTTCACCTGTGACCCGATAACAGTTTTTGATACCGAGGGCTGTGCAGGGTACAAGTTCAGCGACAGCCTTCTGACAGACAAGGAGGGCACGGTGATATACCGTGGCGGAGCAGACCTGAAAGGCGAGTGCCGTATCCCGGACGGAGTCAGGACCATAAGTGAGGGAGCATTCTCCGAGTGTCAGGGCATAGAAGAGGTATACATCCCCTCATCAGTATCCGAGATAGGCAAGAATGCCTTCTGGGACTGCCTTAGCATAAAGAAGGTGGACTTCTCCGAGGGCCTTTCCACTATCGGAGACGGAGCCTTCACATACAATGAGAGCCTCACCTCCCTGGAGTTCCCCATATCACTTTCATCCATAGGCAGCGAGTCATTTTTAGGCTGTGCCATGCTGGAAAAGGCGATAATGCAGGACGGACTGAAGTCCATAGGAGAAAGGGCATTCTTCGGCTGCGGAAGCCTGAAGCAGGTGACAGTTCCCAAGACAGTGGATACCATAGGAGAAAAGGCCTTTGCCTACACAGTTGACTCTGAGGGCGGAGATACCGGCAGGGTAGACGGATTCAAGATGAGCGTATCATCAGGTACAGCGGCGGAGAAATATGCCAAGGCCAATGACATCTCCTACAACGCCTCTGACAAGAACCTGAAAGGCTTTGCCTTTGCAGTAGTGGGTATAGCGCTTTTGATTGCGGCAATAGTATTCGGAGCGGTGCTCATGGCAAGGAACCGCAAGAGTGCGCCTTCATCGGCAAGAAAGGCCCGTAAGGAGGCTAAGGAAAAGGCCGAGGAAGAGAGTTACCAGAAGATAATCGACGACGAGCCGGAGGAAGAAAAGACATCCGGAAAGAAGTCTGCGGAGAAGAAGTCACCTGAGAAAAAGCAGACCGGCAGCAAGAAACCGTCAGCCTCATCCGGGAAAAAACAGACCTCCGGAAAGAACGCAGGCAAGAAGAAGTCTGGCAGCAAAAAATGACAAAAAAATGCACCGCTGAAACTATAGTGCTTTCAGCGGTGCCTGATTTTATATATAAAACATATATTGGAATTAAAAATAAATATTTGAAAATTTGTGCCTGTAGTGCTATAATATAATCAAGCCAATAAGAACAAGAAATTTTCTATCCATCCTTAAAAAAGAGTGAGACCCTCCGGGGTGCTCATTCTTTTTTTATATGCTTTTTCCGAAGGTCTCATGTTCATCCTTCCTTATCATATCAGCAAACCTCTGTATATAATCGATACAGGTCTTTATCATAGGGTGGTTTTCATTTTTCTTGCGGTAGATTATGACGTCACGGTTCAGACAGGTGGCAAATGGACAAGGTCTTGTGACCATACCGCCCTGAGCGAGGGCCCGTGAATGTACCGGTCCTACCCACATATAGGCATTCTTCACTATGTCAAGCATACTCTTCTGAGTTCCACGGTCATAAACGTATATCTTTTTTCCGCCGTTGAATGAGTGGTAATCAGGATTGATAGATGCTTTTCTCACAATGTCTGTTTCGGATTCTATATGTATGACCTCCGGGTATTTTTCCAGGAGCTCAAAGGGGACTTCCTTGTACTTAGCGAGAGGGTGGTTAGCGTTCATCATAAGTCTCAGGTTATATTCGAGTATCGTGATACTGCACAGCTTTTTGGATTCCAGTCTGTCCTGGAGCATATTGAGCTGTATCGTAGGCAGTCTGAGGACGCCTATGTCCGCCATACCGCTGCACGTCTCTTCAATGACCCTGTTGGTATTGGTCTCCAGGAAAGAAATAGTAAAACCGGACTCGCTTTCGTCAAGGTCAGATATCATCTTACCCATAGCAGCCGCAACATAAGGTGACCTGGTAGCTGTAATGCGTATCTCCGAGGTATTTGTATCCTTGTGAGAATACATGGCCTCAAGTCCGTGGAATTCTTCTACTATATTTTTTGCACGCTCAATAAATTCCTCACCTTCGGGAGTAGTGACCATACCGCTCTGAGTACGCTGGAATATCTGTATACCGAGACTTTCCTCAAGCTCTTTGAGGGCAATGCTGATATTCGGCTGAGCCTGATAGAGCTTTTTTGCAGCCTTGGTGATGCTTCCTTCATTTGCAATAGCTATCACGTATTCAAGATGCTGTATTTTCATTTTTTCACCTCCTTAAAATAAATTCCTCGTCCATGCTGATAGCATGGCTATCACTATTATAACACATTTTTTTCGGGATTTCAAGAAAAAAAGATATAAATATAACTGTGTCATATAATTGTAATATCAGCAGTTGCATATGCACAAAAAATCATTGACACAGGAGAAAAATCATAATATAATAGTATAAAAGACCCGCCAAGCGGGAAATAATGAGGTGAAGAAATGATATTCAAAAGATTGATATCCGCAGCAGCATCAGCGGTAGTATTTGCGTCGGCTATACCGGCAGTACTGCCCACAGCAGCGGAATCAGAAGAACTGGTCCATGATTCCTTTGAGAGCAGCTTCGGAACATGGAAAGCAAGGACCTCCGGCAGTACCGAGATAGCCCTCTCAGACGCTCAGTACTACGAGGGCAGCAAGTCGCTGAGTATTACAGGAAGGACTACCAACTGGAACGGCGCCGGTGCATCAATGATAGGCGTGATGTACCCCGACCAGCAGTACGAGCTCAGCGTAGCGGTCTACTATGACGACGAGGTCGGCGGGCAGAGCCAGCAGTTCAATCTGCAATGCCTGTACACCGACGCAGAGGGTACAGAGAGGTACAAGTACATCACAGGCACCAATGTCAAGCAGGGGGAGTGGACTGTGCTGAAGGGCACATATACAGTTCCCTCAGACGCAAGCAATATAGTGGTATATGTTGAGGCGAACACCCTTAGTGACTTCTACATGGACGAATTCATCATAACAGGCGAAAAGGTGGAGTCCACGGAGAAGGAGGACGGATTCTTCGACGACTTCGAGGACGGCACCAAGATGAAATGGCAGACAAGAGGCTCTAATACCACACTGGAGGTCTCTGAGAAGTACGCACACAGCGGGACCTACTCCATATACACCGACGGCAGACAGCAGCTCTGGAACGGCGCCACCTGCAACAAGTCGCTGGTGCTGGAGCCCGGCGGCTACTATAATTTCGGCTGCTACGTCCTCTACGACGGCGAAAACTGGACCGACACCCAGAAATTCTCTATAAATCTCCAGTATGACATGAACGGCAAGGAGAATTACTACACAGTCTATACCGACACAGCACCCAAGGGCGAATGGACTTATATAGGCACGGAGTGTACCATTCCTGAGGGAGCATCCAATATATACGTATACGTGCAGACCGCCTATAAGCCTGACGCATCAGTCACCGAGCAGGACCTCATGGGATTCTACCTTGACGACGTCAGCGGCACTCGTCTGCCTGACCCGGCTATCCAGGAGGATATAGCCGCCCTGAAAGACCTCTACAAGGACTACTTCAAGATAGGCTGTGCAGTAGCCGGCAGTGAGTTCACCCAGGGAGCTACCAAGGACCTCATACTCAAGCACTACAACAGCGTGACAATAGGAAACGAGCTGAAGCCTGAGTCTGTACTTGACCAGGCTGCAACAGTGGCATATATGAACGCAAACGGCGGCGACCAGACCAATCCACAGGTATCACTGAAGCAGGCAGCAGAGATGCTTAAATTCTGTGAGGACAACGGCCTTCCTCTCCGTGGACACGTACTGGTATGGCACTCCCAGACTCCAGACTGGTTCTTCAAGGAGAACTATGATGCCTCTGCGGACTTCGTATCCCCTGAGGTCATGGACAAGCGAATGGAGAACTACATCAAGAACGTTATGGAGGCCATAAAGACCCAGTATCCCAAGCTCAATGTGTACGCATGGGACGTAGTCAACGAAGCAGCCTCAGATTCCGGCACTATAAGAAAGGCAGGAGCCTATTCACAGGGTGACGGCTCATCCGGCTGGGTAAGCGTATACGGCGACCAGAGCTACATCAAGAAGGCCTTCACCTATGCCAGAAAGTATGCTCCCGAAGGCTGCAAGCTGTTCTATAATGACTATAATGAGTACAGCAGTGCAAAGCTGGAATACATCCAGAAGGAGATACTCCAGCCCCTTGTTGACGCAGGTCTTATCGACGGCATGGGAATGCAGTCGCACATAGGCATGAGCAGTCCCTCTATCGCCCAGTACGAGGCAGCTCTGAGGAGCTATGCCGCAATGGGACTTGAGATACAGGTGACAGAGCTGGACGTTTCCCTCAAGTCCAACACTGACGAGGACCTTCTTGCACTCGCAGAGAGGTACCGTCAGTGCTTTGAGATGTACAAGAGAGTGAAAGATGACGGAGTTGACCTTTCCGCAGTCATCATCTGGGGAATCACCGACTCCACGAGCTGGATAGGCGGCTACCCGCTTCTCTTCGACAAAGACTACCAGGCAAAGGCCGCATACTATGCAGTAGCCGATACAGATGCAGAGGTACAGACAATACAGTCAGTGCCGGCATATATGAGGTCATCAGCATTTGCTACAAATACCACCATATTCGAGGGAGCGGTAGTCAACAAGGTAGGCGACAAGGGTACCTTCCAGACAGCCTTTGACCAGAACGGAAACAGGCTCTCATTCCTCTTTGAGACAGCACCCGGAGCGAAGGTGACTATAGTCAGCGACAGCTTCGATACAGTTGAGACAGAGGTCAAGAACGGCCAATTACAGGTATCTGTAGGCCAGAGCGACAGCATAATGAAGGAAGGGGACACAGTCCGCTTTGACGTTATCATAGACGGAGTTGCCTGGAATTCCCAGAACTTCAACGCAGCCTCCCCGGACCCGACAGCCTACGGAAAGCTCACGCTTAAAAAGTTCCCCTCAATGGCACAGGCGACAGTCGGAACTCCTGCTATCGACGGTGTTATCGACGATATATGGGCAGATGCTCCCGTAATAAACATCGACAAGTATTCAATGGGCAGTGGAGCCACAGGCACAGCCAAGGTCCTCTGGGACAGCAGGAACATCTATGTGCTTGCAGAGGTAAAGGACCCTGTGCTCAGCAAGGCAAGCTCCAACACCTACGAGCAGGACACAGTTGAGATATTCCTTGACGAGAACAACCACAAGTCCACATCCTATGAGTCTGATGACATCCAGTGCCGTGTGAACTATGACGGCGAGAAGTCAGTAACAGACGGCCTCAGCACAGATGCATTCAAGTCAGCAGCAGCAAAGACAGCAGACGGCTACCTTATAGAGTTTGCCATACCCTCTACACTTGGAGGATTCACCAGCGGACAGGTAGTAGGCTTTGATGCACAGATAAACGACGACGGCGACGGCCAGGGTAAGCGCACATCCATCTCAAACTGGTACGACCTTACCGGAATAGGCTATACAGACGTTTCCGGACTGGGACTTCTGAAACTTACAGGCGAAGCTCCCGAAGCAGAGGACGTATGGGGCGACGCAGACGGCGACGGCTTTGTCATGATGAATGACGTTGTACTTGTAATGCAGTCCATATCAAACGCAGACAAATATGGTCTTACCGGCACAGACAAGAGCCATATCACTGAAAAGGGACAGGCCAGGGCGAACGTGTATGAGAATGCCGACAGTGGAATAACAGTACAGGACGCACTCCTGATACAGAAGTATCTGCTGGAAATGGTACCTACACTTGACCCAACAGCAAAATAACAGCGCAGAGGTATCGCCTGAAGGGGCGGTACCTCTTTTTGTCCGGCGTTGTCATAACGCACAAAAGAGAAGGTTGAATTTTGTTCACATCGTGTGGAGAATTTATGGTATAATAAAGGTACATCAAAACGCTGAAAAGCAAAAAGGAGGATGACTCATGGGACTTTTCGACAACATCAGAAAGCCGGATGCACCGGCAGCCGCTGCACCCACAGGCGGGAACAGGACCGAGGACATAGTTTTCTCCGGACTCCCGGAGACCTACGAGGGATTCACCTCACTTCCTCAGGCACAGCTCCGGACACCTTTTGAGGCCGCAGCAATGACAGTCCTTGCGCTGTGCTTTTACCCCACGGACAAGGAGCTTTCTATAAAAATGCTGAACTACCTTAAAGGACCCAAGCCTCTTTCCCCCTATGAGCAGCAGTTTCTCCGGGACCGCTTTATGGACAAGGACTATGTGCCACGCTCATTTTTCCGGGGAGCGGTGCCAGCCAACGACTATCTGCCCTCAGAGCCGTATACGGTAAGCGTCAGCGAGAATCCCTATTCCTATGCAGACTCCGGCTATGCCAAGCTCTATCTTACCTCCGGCGGAGCAGACAGTCCGAGGGCGGTACAGCTCAGGCAGGCCAAGGACGGCCGCTGGTATCTCTGGGAACAGTTCCTGCTTGCGGACATAAGACCGCCTGAGAGCTCAGATCCCTGGGCATGATGCCGGTATGAACGAGCAGAAGGAGAAATATATAGCGTCCCACCTCTTTGATAAGAGGGAGGAGGACTTCGTCCATGCGTCCCTTGACCGGGAGATAGCCTTCTATGACAGCATCTGTGCCGGGAACATCGAGCTGGTGAGAGAATTCATGGAGCCTTTGTGCTGTGAGGGCTGCGGAGTCCTGAGCGAGGACAGTCTGAGAAATCTGAAATATCATTTTGTAGTCCTTGCTGCCATAATTGCCCGGACCTGCATCAACAAGGGCATGACCCCGGAGGAGGCTTACAGTCTCAGCGACTATTATATACTAAAGGTGGACAAAAGCTCCGACGAGCAGAGCATCCGAAAGGCGCACCGGGAGATGATAGAGGACTACACCGACAAAATGCGCCGGATAAGGCTCAGCGGAATATTCTCAAAGCAGGTCATAAGTGCCGTGGACTACATAGCCAATCACCTGCACAGCCGTGTGCTTCTGGATGATGCGGCAGCGGAGCTTAAACTGAGTCCGGCCTATCTTTCAAGGCTTTTCAAGAAAGAGACCGGAGCGGCATTCAGCGAGTACGTCAACAGGATGAAGACCGAGGAGGCATCCGCACTGCTGCTCTATACTGAAAGGACGGATACAGAGATAAGCAGCCTGCTGGGATTCAGTTCACAGAGCTATTTCATAAAGATATTCCGCAAGCATTACGGAATGACGCCAAAGGAGTACAAAAAGCGCTATAAGATACCGGTATTTGAGACCGGAGGGAAATAACACTCAAATCAACACTGCATTTTCGGACGGCTGACCCCGTCCGAAAAATTTTTTTGAAAAATGCACTAAAACGACCTTCCCAGTTGTGTATATATCAGAGGCACGAAAACGGAGCCTGATAAATAAAAGAGGGGGTGGAAATATGACTGACAATGAAAACACAGCACTGTACGGTTTCAGGAAGTACGGAGACACGGTACTGAGAGCCGCATATGCCTGTACCGGTTCAATGGAAGAGGCGGAGGACATCACACAGGATGTCTTTCTTAAACTTCATTCATCGGGGACAGAATTCGCAGACGACGAGCATATGAAGGCATGGCTGCTCAGAGCCGCAATAAACCGTGGCAGGAACTACCGCAAGAGCTTCCGGTTCAGCCGGACATCCTCCATAGAGGTGACGAACGGCAGTGAGCTGAGCTATGATTTCGTCTATAAGGATGACGGCATAAGGGAGCAGGTAGCCGCACTGCCGCAGAAGTACAGTGAGGTCATATTCCTATACTACTACGAGGGATACAACATACGGGAGATATCTGAGCTCATCGGAAAAAGTTCAAACACGGTGAACTCACTGCTCCGCAGGGGCAGAGCAAAGCTCCGTATGGAACTGGAGAAGGAGGATAACTATGGAGCAGAAAGAGTATAAGCGCTGCCTGGACGAAATAAAGTGCAGTGAGGGATTCAGAAACAAAATGGAGAAGGCTCTTTCAGCAGAGCCGGCCGGAGCTGAGGAATACGAGGACAGCGTAAGCCATGTTGAGCGTATAAAGACCTCGTCATTCAGACGGTATGCAGCGCTTGCAGCAGCATTCGTACTGGTATGCGGAGCAGCAGGCACAGTCTGGTACGGCATTTCAAAGAGCAGCCGGAGCAGTGACCATATCACAGCCGCAAATGAAGGCGTCACATCCGAGGATACAACAGTAATACAGGCAGCCACAGAAGACAGAGTTGTTCTTCCTGAAGGGATCAGCAATATATCATGGATGAGCGGAGATACGCCCATATCCATGTCATTCTGCACCTCAGACGGACAATATGCACATACACTGGAGGTAACTGGAGTGGAAATGGCTCCGGTGGCTGAGCTGATAAAGTCGTCTCAGTGGACTGATGACTCAGACTTCATCTACAGCGACTTTTATGTTGCCGGGGAGGCAATTATAAATGAGCAGGGGCAGCTCCTTACCGGCGGCCAGGTCTACAGAACAGACTCCGCCCATGAGGTTGCAGATGCAGTATATAATGCATTCTCGAACAGCGAGGACTTCACAGTGAATGATGAGCTGTTCTACAGGATAAGCCGTTCAACAGAGAACTTCACAGCAATGAACGCATCTATCGAAGTCATCTACGATTCACCGTTCTCAGAAAACGGCAATATCCAGTGTATCGGTAGCAATAGCGGCGAAATGGAGCTGACTATAGATGAAAACGGAATGCTCCATGAGCGTACTGACATAGAGAGCGCAGAGTATGAGTCTGACGGTAACGATGCCGTCTACAAAGAGACTATCGACGGCCAGACATATACCGAGACTATGCTGTCTCGATTTGAGCCGGGACTCAGCTATACACAGCTCATCAACAAGGTGCTTTATAAGCTGCCTGTCAACAAGCACGAAGAAGAATTTGTTGAAAACGGCGGCAGATACGTCCTTGATTACGGTGATGAGATACACGAGCTGGTGCTTGACCCGGATACCGGAGCGATTACAGAGTACATGGAGTACTCTTCTGACAGGACATACATCAGCTATAAGCTCAGGGATATAGAATATACCGGCATGGAGAAGTCCGCAGCAGACCAGCATCCGGAAACAAAAGACGACAACGCAACGGCCCAGAACATCATCCGGCTGAATATTCCCGACGCTGTGAACGAGATAGTCTACTACCCCGAACTGAGCGGCAATTTTGCAGGCGGAATGCCCACAGGTATAAGTGCGTCTGCTGACACGGCGGAGCTGAAAGCACTGCTGAGCGGATGCAAATGGGAGAAAAGCACAGAGGGATTCGACGGGACTGGATGCTATGTTATTATAAACTACAGCAACGGTTGTGATGTAAAGCTCAACGAGCAGGGACAGATGAACTGGAAGGACCAGACCTTTGTCACCAATGACAGCACCGACGATATCATCAGCCTTCTCAGAGGAATATTCGTATATGAGCCGGGAAGTGTTGAGGAATATAAGGCAGACATGGTGATGTCCGGCGGCAGCTATGATGTATTCTTAGCCAGAGGAAGCCTTACCTACCAGTACTACAGGCACAACAAGGGTATAGAAAACGGAGTAGAATTCGAGGACCGCTGCTCCTACGAGGTGGAATGCCCTGAATGCAGGTGGGATGTCCGGAAGGGCGGCCAGAGCATGTTTGCAGGCACAGGCGCCAGGAGCGGAGAGGTTTCCATGTCAGTAACGTGCCGCAGGGACGGAGTGAACATTATTGTTAGCGAGTCCGGAAAGGACATCGGTCTCCTTGACAGCGCAGGAGAGTTGAAAGAGCTTGCAAACGGACATTTTGTCCGCACAAGGGAGTACAACACCACGTCAGCCCCGGGCCCTGAGACAGCTATCCCGGACTACGGCTGCATTCTTGACAGAGCTATATACATCATGACATACTGCATCACAAATGAGAGCTGCACCAAATGGGAGGAAAACGGTATCCGTTACGTACAGGCTTCCTTCCCTGACGGCACTATGACAGACCAGTATACCACAGATGTGACAATGGGCATAGACGAAAACGGTATGCTCGTAAGGTACAAAGAGCTCCACGACAACGAGACCTTCTATGACATGACCATAAACGAGCTGATACTTGACCCCAAGGGTGACACAGTACACGACGATAATTTTACTGAAATTCAATAACTCAACTGAGCGGCAGCGTATTGAAAAACCTCCGGGAATGTGTTATACTGTAGATAACTACATTTCCGGAGGTAATTTATGAAACTCATATCATGGAACGTCAACGGTTTCCGGGCCTGTCTGCAAAAGGGCTTCGTGGACTTCTTTGCAGATGCAGATGCGGATATATTCTGTTTGCAGGAAACAAAAATGCAGCCTGACCAGGCGGATTTCTCGCCGGAGGGGTACTTTAAGTATTTCCACAGTGCCGTGAAGAAGGGCTATTCCGGGACGGCGGTGTACACAAAGAAGGAGCCGCTCTCAGTGACCTACGGCCTTGACGGGGAGCATACCGATGAGGGCAGAGTCATCACCTGCGAGTTCGAGGACTTCTATTTTGTGTGCTGCTACGTGCCCAATGCCCAGGACGGCCTTAAACGTATTGACTACCGCATGGAGTTCGAGGATGCCATGAGGGCCTATCTCAGCGGACTTGACAAGAAGAAACCGGTGGTATACTGCGGAGACCTGAATGTAGCACATGAGGAGATAGACCTGAAAAATCCAAAGACCAACCGTGGGAACGCAGGCTTTTCCGACGAGGAGAGAGGAAAGTTCACAGAGCTGCTCTCCGCAGGCTTTGCCGATACCTTCCGCCGGCTCTATCCGGATACAGTGACCTATTCCTGGTGGTCCTACCGGTTTAAAGCAAGAGAGAAGAACGCAGGCTGGCGCATCGACTATTTTGTAGTGTCGGAGCGTTTCATGGACAGGGTAAAGGATTCACGTATACTTACAGATGTTATGGGCAGTGACCACTGTCCTGTGGAGCTGGATATAGAATAAACGGAGAAAAAGATGGCAAGAAGAGCAATATCAGCCGCAGCAGCAGTGCTGTGCATAATGGCCTCATCCGGAACTCCCGGCAGGAGTTATGGCGAAGAGCAGGCCGGGGATATACTGAAGTCCGGCGAGCTCATAATAACCGTACATGACGAGAACGGTGAACCTGTCCGGGACGAGGCAGGCATGATACAGTACATGAAGATAGGGGACTGGGAAGTTGACCAGGACTACACAGCCACGGTCAATATAACGGCGGAAAGCGGCGAGTTTTATTCTAATGCATACTATCAGATGAGAGTACTCCATACATATCCGAAAAAGCTCATATTCACCGGGCCTGTCAGAAGTCTGGACATAGAGCAGATGTCCTCGCTGAGCTGCAATGTGGAGGACATTACTTTCCCGGACACTATCGAGTATGTCCATATAGGCGACTCTGCCTTTGACGGTGCCGCCATATCCGGGCTGACATTGAACGGCTCCTGTGAAATAGGAGAGATGACATTCAGGGACAATGCCCGGATGAATTCGCTGTGCCTTACCGGAGACAGTACTGTCCTGGGCAAGTTCGCATTCAGCGGATGCAGTACACTTGAAGAGGCGGAGTTGAACAATGTCACAGCGGACCGTCGGGCGTTTGCAAAATGCACCTCGCTGAAAAGCGTAAAGTTCACAGGCACGGCGAAGCTGAGTGACAGCGTGTTCGCAGGCTGTACTGCTCTGGAGAATATCGATATAGACATTGAAAAAGCGGACGTGCAGAATGCCTTCATCGACTGTCCTTATCTTCGGACCATAAATTCAAAGCCGGTCTTTGACCCTTCCACAGGGGACATAGTCCCGGAGTACAGGGACTTTGTGCTGAACAATTTCAAGGGCTCCTACAGCGTGGGATTCCTTGACGACTACATCCTTGCCCAGGCGGACAAAATAGCCGGTGAGGTCACTGACAGCACTATGACAGACGTAGAAAAGGCGAAGGCCCTCCACGACTGGATCTGCCGGAAGGTCAGCTATGACTATGGCGAGAATGAGGTATACTCCAAAAATCACAGTGACGGTTCAGTTTTCCTTAACGATTCCTCTCAGTGTGAGGGATATGCCAAGGCCTATAACCTTCTGCTCCATGCGGCAGGTATGGAGAGCTGGTACGTGGCCAGCAAGGACCATGCCTGGAACGTGGTAAAGCTGGACGGACATTATTTCCACATTGACACCACCTGGGACGACGGTGAGGAGACCAGCTATGACTGGTTCATGCTGACAGACGAAGAAATGAGAGCCGCCGGAGGGCTCCACGAGAGCTGGGCAGCCCGTATCCCTACAAACCTCCATGATTTCCAGAGTCCGGAGCTTCCTGAGTGCAGTACACCGATGGGCGACCTCAACGCAGACGGAGCGGTAACGATAGCGGACCTGGTAAAGATGAGCCGCTGTATCCTTGGAAACGATACTATAGCGCCGGAGGATGCGGTGCTTGCAGACCTTGACCCCAATGGACGGGCAGATGCCTTCGACCTCTGCCGCCTGAGGAAAAAACTCATTGCAGAATAAAAACAGCCCCACAGGTGTGGGGCTGTATTATTATTTCAGGACCTTGTCAGTACCTTCGAGTTTGAACTCTATCTTGAAGCTGTCCTTAGGCATATCGAACT
>CACWPR010000010.1 GCA_902762855.1 Ruminococcus flavefaciens | reverse complement strand
TTTCAGACTTTCCGGACGTTCGAGTATAGTTCCGCCGCAGAAACCGCTGAACAGCTTGGAGAACTGCTCTTTAACGGTACGGAAGGTCCTTTCAATAGGCTTAGCTCTTGCGTTCCGGACGATAGCGTTTCGCATTTCAATGCCGAGACGTTTCAGTATTGCAGGCGGCTCAGGCTGTCCTTCCATCGACTTCCTTGACCTGTGACCTCTGCCGCCAAAGCTGATATTGAGGAATTCACGTCCGTTATCTACATATATGCATTTCGGTATTCCGAATCTCATAATACCATGCCTGAGAGCGAGGATAGTTGACTGAGCACTTGGAGCGTCGGTAATGTTCCAGCCGGTCATAACGCCTGATTTAGCGTCAAGGAAAGCTGTAAGGTAAAGCCTGTGTTTAGTCTCGCCGTCGAGTGATATTACATCAAAGGTATGGTTATCAGCAATCCAGCAGTCATTTGCCTCAAGGCTCTCATACATTCGCATTGCATAAGGAGCGCAACGGTCGTTAAACGCCTTTTCTCCTTCACGCATATACACTTGAATTGCATATGCAACATCACGGTCAATTTGCCGGCGGAAGCTCCGTTCCGTTGGTAGTTCGCAAACAAGCTCCGGGTAGAATTCTTCGGTCCAGTCGATAGTGTTTCTGTAGCAAAGGCTTGGAGTCGGCTGATTTTCATCGAGCCAGCACCACAGGAAGTAATCCCACACCTGTGGAGGTATCTTGCTTTTGCCTTTGTTCCAAGCCCCACGCTTGTCAATAAGACCTTCCATATCGTTGTTTCGATAAGCATTCCACTTCCGGTAGAGGATATCCTTAGACACCTTAATGTCCGGGTGCTCAATCTGACATTTACCTATGTACAGCTTATCAAATTCGACTTTGCTGCCGTTGTAGCCGTTCCTGAGCCCCTGCCATTCCTTAAGTATTTCCGTCCAGACATTGACCTCAGCTCGCTCATCGGCGGTAAGCTCCTCGAAAGCTCGCTGCTTTCTGGCAGCAGGCTTTGCCTTTTCCTTTACCTCCGGCAGCAGCCCTGCGTCTGAGCGCTGCTGCTTGTAGTAGCGCTGCTGTAATTCGTCTGGAAGGGCTGAAATTGGTATCATATAGCACATTTGCTTATTTTGAGGGTGCTGTTGCTGTTCTGCACAAAGTGTTCCGGCTTTGCATAGTGCTTTTATATAGCGTTCAGAACAGCCTTTCAGTTCAGCAACTTCTTTCACAGTCAAGTAGTCCACTTGTCCCTCCTTTCCGCCGGAGCAGTAAGCCCCAGCAAAATATTTCTTGACAAATACTTATTTCTGTGATACACTTTTAACTGAGCATTAAAGAGAGTTTAACTCCTCTTTTAATGTCTTGTTCTCCAGTTTCAGGGCTGTTGTGTACTCGTCAAAGTCGCAGCTCTGTGACTGGATTTTTTGTAAGTGACGTATCGCAGTATCGTTTGCGTAGATAAAGCCCTCTTTGCATATCTTAGCTCCGGCAGCATTCAGTTCCAGCTCAGCAATGAGATCAGCCGTTGACTGTTCGAGCTCCAGCATTGAGATCAGTATCTTCCGCCTCTGCTCCGGATCCAGCTCGCAGCAGCACATATTGCTGAGTGCAAGAACCGCTGTCGATATGCTTGTCAGATACAAGGACGCAAAGTAATTGTAATCCATAGTTACACCTCTTTTCTGTTTTCAAGTTTCTTGGTCTGCCATCATCAGTGCCGGGAGACCGTCCCCGGCAGACAGCGGAGCGTGTCCGCTGTTTCGGCTATTCTTCTATGTATACTTCACATTCACCGAGCAGGTCGATGATGTCTCTTGTATATCCGACTATGCCTTCATATCTGAGCCATACATCAAGTATCTCAGTCACCGGATACTCTTTCTTGATCTGTTCAAAGCTCTTATAGTCACAGTTGTATGTCTCGTTGAAGGCTTCTATGATACTGTTCTGCATATGTTATTCCTCAATAAATACTTGCCACGACCACTGATTTACAAGCACATTGCTGCAACCTGCTTTTTCAAGCATATCAGCGATCTGTTCGGCATTTTCTTTAGTCTCACACAAAATGCCCTGGAAGTCAGCTCCGGAAGAAGTTTTGTAGAAGACCTTGTACATATATTTCTTCTCGTAGCCTTTACCTACGAAGTCATCAGGATTCAGTCCTGTTTTTTCGTAATCTCTTAGTTTGCATAAAGCACCATACATTTCAGGTGAGCATTTCTTAAGGTCTACACCTTTGACGCTCCATTCGCCGTTTGGTTTTACTTCTGTAATCATCAGCTCGCCCTCCTCTCAGTAACACTCAGCAGTTCTTTTGCCGGGAGTTTCAGTGATGAAGCGAGCAGGAGCAGCGTGCTGGCTTTGGGTATGAATTTGTCATTTTCTACTCTGGAGATGTACCCCTGAGTGAGTTTTGTCTTTTCCGCCAGCTCCGGCTGAGTAAGCCCCAGCTCCTCTCGGCGGTTTCTTATCTTATTTCCTAAGGTCATATTATCAGTCCTTTCATTTGGGAGTGGTTATATACAATAAAAAAGAGGGAGGTGAAAATATGGATCTAACTAAACAAACTCAAGATGTTCTAACTCGTATTTTTAAGGTGTATAAAAAGCGAATTAAAGACGGAAAAAGCATTGATGAATCAGTAGAATTTTCATTTAATTTTCAGTATAATGATGAAGTCTTATCAAAAATGAACCCTGATAACGTTGAACACGCTCTTCGAGAATTGCAAGAGGCAGGAGCCATAAAGCGTTATGTAGACGGGGAATTTGAGCTTACTGATTCCGCAATTAAGGATATGGAGAATAGATTTAAAGGCGTTGCAAAAGGATTCTTGGATATAGCATCCAAATTCATTCCTTAATGATTTTTTTCAATAAAGCGTCTATCTCTTCGTCATGCAATCCAAAATCATCACAAAATTTTTTCATAATTACTCCTATGACTAATTTTGATGATACGTCCCTCTTTTCTTGCTGAACTTGCATATTCAGTGCGAGTTCAGCAATTTCTTTAGGCGAACCGCTGATTTCAATTTTCATAAAAATCATTCCTTTCCTATTTACATTTCAAGTTTCTTATGGTAGAATTATCGTAGGGTTTTTGCGCCCTGAGATATTCGTCATTAATATTATAGCTCACATTTGGGAGCTTGTCAATTAAATTTGCTCCCATTTGTGAATTTTAGCGTTTTGCACAGAAAGGAAGTGTTATGTTTGTTTGTTATTAATAATATTATATCTTTATTAGAGAAAAAAGGGCTAAAACAGGCTGATTTATGCGAGGCTATCGGAATCAGTTCAAGCACTATGACAAACTGGAAAAACAGAGGAACTGACCCTCCGGCAAAGCATATTATTCCCATTTGTGAGTTCTTAAAAGTTTCACCTTACTTACTACTAACAGGGAATGAACTTAATGAACCCTTATGCAGTTTTAACGAAAACGATCACATAAGAAAATACCGTACACTGGATGAGTACGGAAAAAAACTTATTGACGTAGCTCTTGAAGTCGAGTATGAGCGCTGCGTGATGACTCAGAGCCAGCCTATAATCACCTTCCGTCGTTTAAGCGAGAATAAAGTATCAGCCGGAGCAGGATTTGACCTCAACAATCCCGATCAATGGAAGTCAATAGAAGTTATAGACACACCAGAAGCTCGACAAGCAGATTTTGCTGTCGAGATTGAAGGCAGAAGTATGGAACCAGACTATTATGATGGTGACATTGTATATATATCTTTGGCTTCAGAGATTCCAGTTGGTCAGGTGGGATTGTTTGTCCAGAACGGTAAAGGATACATAAAAGAAGCCGGCAAAGATCGACTTATTTCACGCAACACTGAGTATAATGATATTTTTCCGGAAGATGGGAATATCGAGTGTAAGGGGAGAGTAATCGGTGTAGCTGAACTTGCTTGATAAATGCATGAGTTTCCCTATATTTATTTTTACATTTTGTATAATAATAGGGGTAGGGAACTGGTTCCCTACCCCTGCAATTTTAGTTCCCAGGTTCCCAGCCCAGGCTTAATGTAGAAATTAGAGTTTTCCTTTTTGTTTTTAAAATGGTATTTAAGTTTTTAAACGCAAAAACATTGCTATATTACGCTGTTTACACGTTATTTGAATAACATTTAAATGCCGCTTAAACAGTTTTAAACACAAAAAAATAATGCGTAGAGCTTACGGGAAATTCCGTAAATTCTACGCATTTTCTTTTGACAGTTCATATTTTGTTCATAATCAGCTTTTACACATTTTCACACTTGATTATCGGCTATTTTACGCACTTTTTCAGATGTTTCAAGTATTTTTTAGGCTTTTCACGCCTTTTTTCATATTTCTGATTCTGCTTGTCAATTCACACTTGTCGGGGATTCTGGCATACATCATATGCCCCTCACTGAGAATATGAAGCTCTGCATTCTTGCAGCTCTCTGCATATTCCTTTGCAGCCTGCTGCCATGTGATAGCTTTTACAGGTGTTTTCATGTTGCTTACTATCAGGCAGGAAGGACATGACAATGGACCTGTACTGTCAGCTTTTACTGCATTTTCTTCTGCAAGGACAGATTCTTCAAAAACTGCCTCACTGGCAGCGTTTTTATAGTAGACCTCCGTGTAGGTATTTTTCTCGTCATCAGTGAGTTCGCCTCCATCAAGAAGTCCGGAGGCATTTACGGTCTGCTTCCGCAGTATTTTTGCGAAAAATCCACGTTTCGCAACTTTCTGCATGAGCTTTCTTGTTCGGTTTACCATTGCCTTTTTCTTATCAGCAGGTATCTCTTTTGCCTGAGCTTTCATCATGTTCGGGAATCCCATATCCAGACTGAGTACAGCCTTTATTTCTTCGGGATAGGTGTTAGCCCACCATATAGCTTCAAATCCGGAATAGGAATGAGGTGTGAGTATATATGGCGGTAATATGCCCAGATTTCTTAAAGCAGTTCTGCTTTCCTCTACAAGATTTTCCACTGTTCTCGCTGTTTTTGCAGGGCCGCTCAGACCATATCCTGCTTTTTCGACAACAGCTATTCTGTATTCATCAGACATTCTTCTGTATATCGGTTTATACTCAAGAGCCGGGCATCCGATACCTGAACCTGCCATGAATACAATAGTTAAGCTGCCGTTTCCTTCAGAATAGATGTTTATTTCGTTTTCTCCGACTTTTGTAGTTGTTCCGTAAGGTATCATAATATCACCTCTGTTAGCGTATTTGTTAGTGGATCGGTGTTATGTATCATTTCAGCGGCGTAACGTTATTGAACACCGCATAGAATTTTATCGGTATATGCTTATCGATATGGCATTTGCCGAAATACCATTTTTTATATGTACAGGTCTTGATTATGTCCTCAAAGAAAGCGTGTACCTCCAGTCTCTGAAGGACGTCAACATTGAGGCAGTCCTTGAGAGAAGCAGGCGGCTCGTGGGTTATGATGTAGTCAACGGTATTGTCGTTTATCTCAAGGTTATGAAGACCCTCACGGATCTCGTCATGGGAGGGCTGTTCACGTTCCCACCATTCGCTGTCCCTGCGGAAATCGTAGTCCTGACTGTGACCGCCGCCGAATGCGAATATTTTCTTTCCCTCAATAGTATAGACCTGTCCACGCATCAAGTGAACGATGTTGCCGGCTATCATTTGTACTTTACCGCCGTTCCAGTTAGTTACAGGAAGACTTTCAAGTATATCGAAATTCTCATGACAGCCGTCCACAAAAGCGATAGTGAAGTTTTTTGATGCGAGTTTTTTCAGTACAGACTTTTCTTTTTTGGAGCCGTTCCAAATAAAACCGAAATCTCCGCAGATAATGAGGGTATCACCCCGACGCAGCTTTTTCATGCCGGGCTCCTTGAATCTGCTGAGGTCTCCGTGAGTATCTCCAGTAACGTATATCAATTAAGGTTCCTCCGTATATTTGATACATCTATTATATCACATCTTAGTATATAAAGCAAGTGTTAATGGAGCTCAGGTCGGGGATACAGATGACATAAAATTTTCAAAAAAATTTTTAAAAAGGCTTTAAAAATCTCTCAGGATGTGTTATAATATTAATGTATGAATCTACGGATGTCCGTATAAATGAAGGAGAGCATATGAAGAGACTGATTTCTGTCATCGCAGCATTAGCGCTGCTGATGCCGTTTGTATATATACCCAAGGCCAAAGCAATGAGTTTTCCGCTTAAATCGCCTATCCAGAGTGAGTCGGCAGTGCTTGTGAATCTTGATGCTGACATAATCCTCCACGAAAAGAATCCTGACCTCAAACAGATGCCGGGACCTCTTGTAAATATAATGACAGCAGTCATTGTGCTGGAGGAGTGCCACGACCTCAACAAGGAACTCACACTTGACCCGGAGGTCTACACACACATCTATGAGACTCTTAACGAAAGGGATTTCAGCGATGACCTTCCGGACTGTGACCTTTGTGACGGTGACGTTCTTACAATAAACGACCTGCTTTACTGTATGATGCTGACATCATCGGTTGAGGCTGCTGAAACACTTGCATATCACGTAGGTGGTGACAGTGTAAGCGGATTCGTTGAGATGATGAACAACAAGGCAGCAGAGCTTGGAATGAGCTCGACTCACTTTACAAACCCCACAGGAATGTATGATGAGAACCAGTACACTACCGCAAGAGATATGACGACTCTCACAAGGTACGCACTTGATGTGCCGCTTTTTGAGAACATAGCAACTACGTACAGCTATACTCCTTCAGTTCCGAATCCTGAAAGACATCAGCACATCGACGAGTGGATATGGAAACACTCCAACGTCATGATGGACCCTGATAACGAGAATTACTACATGGGAGCCAAGGGGATAAAGACAGCAAATCTTGTAGCTGCCGGAAGGAATATAATCTCCATTGCCAGCAAGGACGGAAACAATTACCTTGCAGTACTGCTGAAGGCACCCTTCAATGATTCCGAGGGAAATGTGACCTACTATCATATAGACGATGCCAAAAAGCTCTTTGACTGGGGATTCAACCACTTCTCCTATCAGATAATACTTGCAGATACCGCTGAGGTAGGAGAGCTGCCTGTATCGCTTGCAGACGGAAACGACTATGTACTTGCCCGTCCGAAGGAGGAATTCTCCCTTCTCTGGTATGACGAGATAGACACATCCCTCATTAAAAAGGACAAGATAACCTGGTACAAGAGCTCCCTGCAAGCTCCTGTAAAGAAGGGCGACGTCCTTGGAGAGGTAACATTGGAGTATTCCGGTGAAGAGCTGGGTACCGTAGAGCTGGTAGCAGTTTCGGATGTTGAACGTTCTAAGTCGAAGTACAATCTTGAAGCAGCCAAGAGGTTCTATAAGTCAGATTGGTTTAAGAATGCGCTGAAAATATCAATAGTACTCTGCATCATATATATCGTCATCTGTATCTACTCATGGGTAGTGTTCAAGAGCAAGGCAAAGCCGCTGAAGCCCATATATGCAGTGCCGAAAATGAGCAAGAAGAAAAAGAAGAAGCCCACTCAGAAGAAGTGACAAAAAGCCGTACAGCACGAAACTGTACGGCTTTTTTATCAATATATGATGAACTTGCTGCTCGCATATCCGGTGATACCGTTATAGGCAACGACAAACCAGCCGTCAGTTTCACCGTTGATAGTCACCTGAGCTCCGTTGGGCATGGAGCCGAGAATGGTTCCTGAGAGCGAAGGGTAGCTGCGGATGTTCAGGCCGGTGCCGTCAGTTGCAACAGTTCCCCAGCGTACAGGCCCAGCGGGGATAAACGGGATACCGAAGTAGTCGCAGAGGGAGCGAACCAGATTCTGAGCTATAGAGTCAAGGTTATTTTTCAGCCATGCCTCATCAGCGTAGTTGTCGTGGTAGCCAAGCTCACAGAGAACAGCCACAGCACGGGTCCTCAGAACCTCCCCAAGCACCTCAGTGGGCAGAGCGCGGACCTTGTCAGGCAGAGGGTAGACCATTTTCAAATTGTTCGCTATGATGTTTGCCAGCTTTTCACTGAGAGAACTTTTCGGCGCAAAATATATATCAATGCCCCTGAGCCTGCCGGCCAGATTTTCCGGGGCGGCATTTGAATGGAGAGCAAGATGTACGTCATAGTTACCGGAGTTTGAATCCTGGATAGCCCCGCTGACGTTCCGGTCAGGGGCGTTTCGGACGAACTGTATGCCGCTGGAACGGAGATATGGTTCGATACGGTCAGCGAGGATGTTCATGTACATTTCCTCATTGCCGCTGGTGGCATACTGGTTCCACTCCTGGGTAGAAGGCGATAAAAATACCTTTGGCATGATGATCTTCCTTTCACTGGATTGAGAGATGAACTCTCCTTATAATCATATGCCAAAGGCTTATTTTATGTTATAGGTCAGATGAAAGACAGCGGTAAGCAGCCTCGCTGATCTTTGCAGCCTGGAATGTTGTCCCTGCACCTGCTATCTGTGTGAAGTAGAGCACAACTATCCTGTTTACAGGGTCAGCACAGAAATAAGTACCTGTCCAGCCGTCCCAGCCGAATTCACCGTTGCAGGTCTTGATCTCTGAGGAGGATACGTCAGTCATGACTCTCATTAGAGCACCGTAGTTATAGCCTGCGAGCCTGGGCCAGAGACAGCTCTTCTGCTTTTGGCCAAGACGGGGAGCGGTCATGTATTCAAAGGCTTTTTCACTGATAATACGGACTCCGTCGAACTCTCCCTTTCCTGCGAGCATACAGGCGAATCTGGAATAATCCCGGATAGTTGACACGAGTCCGGCACCTCCTGACTCAAAGGCCGGCGGAGCAGAGTAGTCAGTGAGACCAAGATAATTTCCATAGTCTCTGACCAGCTTTCCGTCATCCCAGCGGTAGAGGGCAGTGAATCTTCCGGTTTTTTCCTCAGGGACATAGAAACCTGTATCTTTCATGCCGAGAGGAGCAAAAATGTTTTCCTCCAGGAATCTGCTGTATCTCATGCCTGAGACCTTTTCAACAACACCTCCAAGGATGTCGGCAGATATGCCGTAGTCCCATTTTTCGCCGGGGACGAATGAAAGAGGGATGCTTCCTGCTTTCCGGCAGAAATCGAGGGTGGAGAGCTCCTGATGATTTTCCTGACCTTCGATAACTGCGTCGAAAAGTCTGCCTGCTGCGTCAACTGAGGGGTTGCCGCTGTTGGCATAGGGGATACCTGAGGTCATAGTCAGCAGGTGAGCTATAGTTATGTCAGTGCCGCATGGTACGGTCTGCTGGTTTTCATTCAGGCATGAAGGTGATGAGAACTCCGGGAAGAAATCCTTGAGTTTTTGGTCAGGGGAGAGGAGTCCACGGTCAAAAAGGACCATAACAGCAGCAGCGGTAACAGGCTTAGTGAGGGAGAAAAGCCTGAATACGGCATCCATTGTCATGGGGACTGAGCCTTCACGGTCTGCGAAGCCGAAAGCTCCTGAAAACAGCACATTGCTGTCTTTGATGACCATGCAGTCTGCGCCTACAGTACTGCCATCATCAACAGAACGTGTGATTATATCGTTTATAGTTTCTTTCATTTAAACACCTCTGTAACGCCATAAGGCGCATTTTATCCAAGGAATATTATACGTTAAAATCAGGCGAGAGTCAATGAGATAATTTGAAAAAAGAATAAAATAAATATGAACAGTATTGACTTTTACCATTTAAAGCATTATACTTTAAAAGAGAAAATATTATCATCGGAGGGATGACATATGAAAATTCTCGTTGTAGGACTGGGCCTTATCGGAGGTTCACTCTGTAAGGCGATGAAGAAGTACACATACCATACCGTAACAGGATATGACCTTAACCATGACATAGAAACTGCCGCTCTCAGGGACGTAGCGGTGGATGATATATACAGCGGAAGTCTTGAAGGCTATGACCTTATAATAATAGCCCTTTTCCCGGAGGCATCAGAGAAGTTTCTCCGTGAGAATGCCGGCAGGATAACAAATGGCACACTCATAACAGATGTCTGTGGAATAAAGGGCGCTTTTTCCGACAGGATGAAGGAAATTGCGGAGTCCAATGGACTGAGGTATCTTGGTATACATCCAATGGCCGGAAAGGAGTTCGGAGGCTATTATAACAGCACTCCGGAGCTTTTCAGGAATGCAAATTTCATAGTAGCTCCGTTTGAGGACAGTCTCCAGGAGGATACAGAGCTGCTGAAGAAGTTCGCAAAGGAACTTGGAGCAGGAAAGGTAGTTGAGACCTCACCGGAGAATCACGACAAGATGATAGCCTATACCTCACAGCTTGCACATATCGTATCAAGTGCCTATGTCAAGAGCCCTGAGCTGGGACTTGAGTGCGGATTCAGCGGAGGCAGCTTCCAGGACATGACAAGAATAGCCACCATGAACGAAAAAATGTGGACTGACCTCTTTATGCAGAACCGCAAGCATTTGCAGT
Organism: Ruminococcus flavefaciens; assembly: GCA_902762855.1. Classification (GTDB taxonomy): domain Bacteria; phylum Bacillota; class Clostridia; order Oscillospirales; family Ruminococcaceae; genus Ruminococcus; species Ruminococcus flavefaciens_V. Next base: position 32,350 of record CACWPR010000010.1, on the reverse strand, counting down.
ATGAGCTGGACCTTCTTATAGAGAATCTTGAAAAGTACAGCAAAGCGCTGAAAGAGGGCGATGCAGAGACTATGCAGTCTCTTATAGCTGAGGGCCGTGAGCTGAAGGAGGACAATCTCCGTCACAGAGTTGGCCAGCCTAACTGATCCCGAAATATTTTTTCTCAAAGTCGGGGGAGGCAGCACAGACAGTCATTCCGTTGAGACTGCTCAGAGGGGAGTCCTCAGGGAATTCAAAGCTGACAGCATAGGCGCAGAGTGCCTGATGAAAAACCCCCATTCTCTTATTGAAAGCAGTATCGCCGTACTTCCCGTCTCCAAGGAGAGGGGAACCGATATGGGCCAGATGAGCTCTGATCTGATGAGTACGTCCGGTAAACAGGGTCACTTCCACAAGGGAGAGACCCTTATTCTGTCTCAGTACCTTGTAGCCTGTGCGTATCTCCTTGTAACCTTCGCCGGGCAGATCCGAGATGCTGACGGTATTCCGGGAAGTGTCCTTTTTATGGTAGGCTGTGAGAACATCCTCGGATTTAGGAAGGGGAGAGATGCATACACAGCGGTATATCTTATGCATCCTGCCTTCACGTATAGCAGAGTTTATCTCACGGAGTGCGGCTGCGTTTTTAGCAGCGGTCACAAGTCCGGAGGTATTCCGGTCCAGACGGCTGCAAACAGCGGGAGCAAATGAGCTTTCAGAGTCCGGGAGGTATTCCTTTTTCTCCCACAGATATTTTTTTATACGGTCGATGAGGGTATCGCCGGAGCAGTCATAGGACGGATGAGTTTCCAGTCCGACAGGCTTGCTGACGATAATCATGTTGGAGTCCTCATACACGATGTCCAAGGATGACGAAGCATTGAGGAATGACATATCGTGTTCTTTAGGAGAGGAGAGCTCCTCCTTGACGTAGACCCTGACAACGTCGCCCTCGGAGAGCCGCTGTGATAGCTCACATCTTTTGCCGTTTAGCTTGATGTCCTTTTTTCTTATGAGCTTGTACATCATACTTTTAGGCATATCCGGCATAGCCTTTGATATGAATTTATCTATTCTTTGACCGCTGTCGTTGGCATTTATAACAAATTCACGCATGATTTTTTCACCTGTTTCCACAAAAAGATATGTAAAATTGCCAAATTTTAGTTTTTGAGATTTACAATATTCACAAAGATACAATATTAATAAAGTTTTTTTGATGATTCCCTTGAAATTTGTTTAAGATTATGGTATAATGATAATTACAAAAGGGTTACATTTCAGAAATGAGACATCCTCATAGGCAGGAGGATGGGATTTTTTATATGGATATTAAAAGGAGTTTGAGAGAAATGAAGCATTCAATGAGAATGCTTTCCGTACTGACAGCTTGTGTTATATCTGCTGCTGTTTTCCCCGCATCAGCACTTGCGGCGGCAAATGCAGAGGATATATCAGTGACAGAAGTCTCTGATATATATAATACCACAGTTTCAGCGGAAAGTAAAGCAGAAACAGGAGAAACAGTTTCTGAAGAACCATTCAACGTTTTTGACATTTACAAAGCACATCAGGAATATCAGGAATCCCTGAATCCTGAAGAGCCAGAAGAGCCTGAGGAGCCTGAGGAGCCTCAGGAGCCTGCAAAAGTCCCAAGCATCTACCGCAGCGCCAAAGGAATAGACGTTTCCTACGCACAGGGTCAGATAGACTGGGCGGCAGTCAAGGAAAGCGGAGTTGAGTTCGCAATTATCAGAGCAGGATACGGCAACGCCAATGCCTACCCGAATCAGGTAGATACATGGTTCAGGTATAATATGGAAGAGGCAAGCAAGGTGGGCATGGACGTTGGTGTATACTGGTACAGCTACGCAAAGACTGTAGAAGGTGCCACCAATGAGGCAGAGTCCTGTTATAATCTCATAAAGGGCTATGACCTGAAATACCCGGTATTCTTCGATTTCGAGGAGCCCTATACCGACAGCACAAAGACCACACAGCTCTCCGCATATGATATTTCCAGAATAGTTGATACATTCTGTTCAAACATCGAGTCAAAGGGTTATTTTGCAGGTATCTACAGCTATTCAAACCTCCTTGCTACAAAGGTATATGATAATGTGCGTGAAAAGTACACAGTATGGGTAGCAAGCGTAGGTATAAGTGAGGATACTCTCAGGAACCAGTTTCCCTACGATTTTGGCATCTGGCAGTACTCCTGGACAGGAAGAGTGAACGGAATCAACGGCGATGTAGACCTTGACCAGTGCTACATCAATTATCCGTATCTTATCTCACCTGAGACCTACACCGGCCCCTATGAGGACGGCTCCTATACTGAGACACCTCCTGCTAAGGTAACTCCCACAAATACAGGTGTTGCCAAGGGCATAGATGTTTCAGAGTGGCAGGGCGATATTGACTGGAAGTCTGTTGCCGCATCCGGCATAGACTTTGCTATAGTTCGTGCAGGCTATGGTATGTATGAGTCCCAGAAGGATGCATATTTTGAGAAGAATATGGAAGGCGCAAAGGCTGCCGGTATCGGCTGCGGTGCTTATTGGTACAGCTATGCGACCAATGTGACAGAGGCTCAGAAGGAAGCAGAGCTCTTCTATGAAACTATCAAGGGCTACAAGTTCGAGTACCCGATATACTTCGACATCGAGTCAGTCGGAGTTGCCGGACTTAACGCAGCTCAGATAAGCAAGATAACCGATACTTTCTGTTCTTACATGGAGAGCAAGGGTTACTACATAGGAGTAAGGAGCTACACCAGCTTCCTGAACTCTAAGTTTGAGCCGGAGATATTTGAGAAATACGACGTATGGGTGTCACAGTTTGATGTTGCAAAGCCCCAGTACACAGGCACATATGGATTATGGCAGTACAGCTCCACAGGAACTGTAAACGGAATATCCACACCTGTAGATATGGACTATGCATACTACAATTTCCCGAATATAATGACATACAACCACCTCAATGGTTGCTGATGAATAACCAAAATATGCATACCGGTCTCCGGTATGCATATTTTATGCAGACAGGCAGGTATTATGATAGAATTTATAATCGGTCAGGCCGGCAGCGGCAAGACCACAATGATGTTTGAAAAGATAAAGCTGGGAGCCTCATGTGGTGCAGAGCAGTGTGTCATCGTGCCGGAACAGTACTCATACGAGTTCGATAAGACACTGTATTTCCACATAGGACCTGAGAAATTCAACAAGCTCTACTCCCTCAGCTTTACAGGTCTTGCAAGACAGCTATTCCAGCTTTACGGCGAACCGGGCCGAAACGGAGAATATGCCGGAGAGCTTGCAAGGATGATATTGATATATCAGGCAATAGACCATGTACGGAACAGTCCGGAGGGACTGAGGTTTTTCCGGAGACACAGCTCCCACAACGGCTTTGCCGAGGAGATAATGACTCTCATAGGGGACATGAAGATGTCCGGAATAAGTCCTCAGGACCTTATGGAAAGGTCAGCACTCATGGACGACCGTCTCAGGGACAAGACCTCTGACGCAGCCGCAATATATTTTGAGTACGAAAGGCTGATGAGCGAGTACGGATTCAAGGATGTACTTGACAACATCCGTGAGGCATCAAAGACTGCCTCTGTAAACGGCTATTTCAAAGGGAAGAATGTCTACATTGACGAATTTGAGAGTTTCACCGGAGACCAGCTCGACCTTATCAGGGTAATGATAGGCTCGGCAGAAAATGTTACAATAACACTCAGGACAGACGATGTAAAAGCCGGAGACTTCACCCTTTTTGAGACTGTCAACAATACCTTCCGCAAGCTCACAGACATCTGCCGTGAGCTTCACAGAGAGTACAAGGTGACATCCTGCGGCAGGAGCTATCGTTTCAAGTATCCTGACCTGGAATATCTGAGCAGTCACATAATGCGAAACAAGAGGAATGAAGGAGAAAAAGTCCCGGAGCCTGAGCACATCACGCTGTTTGAGGCAAGGGATATGTACAGTGAGTCGGAGTACGTGTGTGCCACCATAAAGCGGCTCATAGCCGCTGACAAGACCCTCAGATACCGTGACATCGCAGTTATATCCAATGATATAGCAGGCTATGCAGAGGTCCTGAAGGCATCGTTCCGCAGATACGACATCCCATTTTTCCTCAGTATAGAGCGTCCGGTTGACCACACTGCGATAATGGTGTATTTCACATCACTGCTCACTCTGCTGACTTCTCCTAAGCTCAGGTCTGAGCATATATTCCGGATACTTAAAAGCGGTATCCCGGACTATACGCTGACAGAAGTGTCACTGCTTGAAAATTACTGCTATAAATGGGACATTGACGGAGATATGTGGCTCTCGCCCTTTGAGGCACCGGACCCTGGACTTGAAGTCCTTGAAAAGATGCGTGGAGACTTCATAGGACCTATCGCAGCACTAAAAAAGCGTCTGAGCCGGAAGGCCTCTGCCGGAATGGTCTGCGGACTGCTTTATGACTATCTTGTGACCAGCGGAGCCGAGCGTAACACAGGAAAGCTCATGGTCTCACTTGTGGAAAATGACCGTGACTTTGAGGCATCGGAGCTGAAGCGTCTATGGGGATGCCTTATCGACATACTCGACAGCATCAGCGATACACTTGGAGACCTGGAGTTCCCTCTCAGCGAGCTTTCAGCTATGATGCGCTCCATGATAGGCAGGATAAAATATTCAGTACCGCCCCAGACTTTGGACTCAGTTATAGCCGCATCTGCAAGAACTGCCAGACTTAATTCTCCGAAAGTTGTGTTCGTTATGGGCGCCACAGACGGAGACTTCCCGAATCAGGTAAATGTTCACGGACTTTTTTCCGAAAACGATAAACAGCGTCTTGCAAAGACCGGCATACAGCTCTCACGTCCCTTGACGGACCTTATCGCATCGGAGCGGCTGATAGTATATAAATCACTTTCAGCGGCATCGGAGCGGTTCTATATGACCTATCCGCTGTCTGACCTGTCAGGCCAGGCTAAGTATGCAGCACCTCCGGCTGACCAGCTCATAAATATGTTCGGCAGCAGGATAAGGCTGACAGAGGGAGAGCTTCCGCCCCACTACTACGCAGCGACTATGCACTCTGCATACTACCACTATATGCAGGACCGTGATAAAAACAGTTCCTCAGTTGCATCCATAGAGAAGATACTGATGAAGGACCAGGAGTACCGCCGCAGGACCGCCCATGTACTCAGCAGGTCAGGCTACACTCAGGACTACCGTATAGACAGTGATATAATGCAGAAACTGAAGAGCTTTAGTCCTTTGCGACTGTCACCTACCAATCTTGAGGACTACAATCTATGTCATTTCAAGTATTTTTGCAGCAAATGTCTAAGGCTCATGACCTGCGAGAAGGTGGAGCTTGATGCAAGGATGTCCGGCGAGCTGATACACGAGTGTCTCAGGTCAGTCATAGGCTCACATAGCAAGACGGAGTTCCTGACAATGCCATATGAAGACATAAAAAAAGCAATTTCAGACTGTGCATCCAGATACCGCAGTGAAAAGCTGGCAGGTGAGTTCGGAAAGAATGCACGGTTCGAGCTGATGTACAATAAGCTGACCGAGCGTCTTGGGGACGTGTTCATCCACGCACAGCATGAGCTCATGAGCTCAGACTTCGTACCTGACCGCTGTGAGCTGGACCTTCGTGAGGAGCATTCCGTTGTAATGGACTTCGGAGGAAAGTATAAGCTGAGCTTCGGCGGCATAGTAGACCGTGTGGATGTATGTACTATTGACAGCGGAAGATATATGCGTGTAGTAGACTACAAGAGCAGCCGCAAGAAGATAACTCCGGAGACTCTTGCTTCCGGTATCAATATCCAGATGCTGCTTTACCTCTTTGCGTCAACAGATGAAGGCGGACTTTACCAGGACTTTCAGCCGGCAGGAGTGCTTTATTCGCCAATACAGCTCAGCGAGGTAAAGCTGGAGGACCATCGTATAGACAGCCGGAACGACAGTGAGATAGACACCGGACTTAAAACCTCCGGACTCATCATCGGGGACCTGGATGTACTTGAAGCAATGGAAAACGGAGTAGCGGGAAAGTACATCCCGGCAAAGCTGAACGCCTCAGGCGAGCTGAACAAAAAGTCCGGGTGTATTTCCAAAGAGGGGATGAAGCTCCTCCGGGAAAATGTTTACGGAAAGCTCCGTGAAATGGCAGAGTCGCTTCTGTCAGGAGATGCTGAGGCGGTTCCGCTCATACTTGAAAAGAAGAAACCCTGTGACTTCTGTGATTATATGAATATATGCGATAATTCCCTTTTGGAGCGATACAGGGTACCTGACCCTGAAAAGGTGGCAGAGGCAGAGAAGATACTGTCAGCGGAGCCTGACAGAGAGGAGGTGTGAAAATGGCCTGGACTGAACAGCAGCAGGATGCGATAGATGCAAGAGGTTCATCTGTGATAGTTTCGGCAGCGGCAGGAAGCGGTAAGACCGCAGTATTGACTGAGCGGCTCGTAAAGCTCATGGCAGACCCGGCATCCGGAGTTAGAGCGGATAGGATAGTCGTGGTTACCTTCACGAACGATGCCGCATCAGAGCTGAAAAAGCGTCTTGATTCAAAGTTAAGAGCGCTGATAGCAGGAGACCCGGCCAATGAACACCTTGTAAGGCAGCAGGTACTTTTGCAAAGTGCCAAAATATCCACGATAAACTCATTCTGCTTTGAACTCCTTCGTGACAACATAACTGACCAGGGCATAACCTCCGGATTCGGAGTACTTGACGATTCTGACAACAAGGTACTGAGGGCCCAGGCTATGGACGAGCTCTTTGATTACTATACCGGAAACGAGTATGAAAAAATATCATATCTCTATGACAGATTCTGTGTGAAGGGCAGCGGAGCACTCATGGGAGTTATAGCCAAGGCTGACGAATTTCTTGCATCTGTAGCGCTCCGTGACCAGTGGCTCGATTCAGCGGTAAATGAGTACGGCAAGCCGTTCCGTGAGTCGGTATACTTCCGGGCACTTATGGAGTCCCTTGTCAGAAGAACAGAACGTGGAGTCCGCATAGCAGACGAGTGTCTGAGCATGATACCGCTGATATTCCCGGATATGAGCGACAGCAAGGCCGCAGAGTCCTATTCATTAGCCGAAGCTGACTATGACAGACTGTGCAGGCTCAGAGATATATTCCGTTCCGGGCGCTTTCCTGATGAAGATGAAGCAGCGGAGCTCACTGCTTTCGGCGGACTTCCCAGAGTGACTGCAAAAACAGTTCATGATAAAGGCCTCCGTGATATTTACAAGGCAAAGCGTGAGATACTTAAAAAGATACCGGCAGCAGTTATAGACAGTATAAGCACAGTTGAGAGCGACTACAAGGAGTCCGGCGAGGTAACAAAGGTACTTACAGAGGTGATTCGGAAGTATCAGGAGATAGTCTGGCGGCGGAAGTGCGAGAAAAACGCTATCAGCTTTGACGACGGCGAGCGGCTGGCGCTGGAGCTCCTTGCGGATACAGACAGTGAAGGCAGGCTCATACAGACTGAGACAGCCCTGCGGACAGCGGAGAACTATGATATAATAATGATAGACGAATATCAGGACTCAAACAACAAGCAGGACCTTATATTCAAGCTCATATCCAAGGACTTCCACCATGATGAAAACGGCGCTCCTCTTTACGGCAGCAATGTTTTTCTTGTAGGTGACGTAAAGCAGTCGATATACCGGTTCAGACTTGCAAATCCACGTAATTTCATAAGCACACTGAAAAGCTCCGAGCCCTATACGAAGGATAGCTCTGCCATGAATAAGTCTATCCTTCTCAACAAGAATTTCCGCAGCTCCGAGGGAGTGATAGCTCTTGTAAATTTCGTGTTCGGGCAGATAATGTCGGATAAATGCGGAGATATAAACTATGACAGCAGTGAGATGCTCTATTTCGGAGCACAGGAGTATTCCGGATGTGAAGGGACGACTGCACATATAGGGCTGATAAATGATGACCCGGATGATGACGATGAAGCAGCTCCAATAGGCAGCATACGTTCCCCTGAGGCTGTATATACTGCACGAAAAATAGCGGAAATGATAAAGAACGGGGAAACGGTTATCACTAAGGACGGAAAAAAACGGCCCTGTAGACCATCAGATTTCAGCATACTTGTCCGTGGAAATAAGTACATCAATATATATGCAGAGGAGCTGGAGCGCAGGGGCATCCCTGCGAAAAAAAGTGAGGAGAGCGGCTACCTGCGTTCAAGGGAGATAGCGGTGCTCACTGACCTTTTGAGGATAATCAACAACCCTCTGCTGGACATTCCGATGACAGCAGTCATGACCTCACCGATGTATATGTTCACTATCGGAGAAATGGCCTATATCAAGTCTCTCGACAGGGAGAGGTCGATATACTCTATCCTGCTGAAAATAGCCGCAGACGAGTACCCGGATAACAGTGATATGTTTTTTGCGGAGCGGTGCAGGGACTTTCTTAAAGCACTTGATTCCTTCCGGCTCGATGCAGTAACGATGACCATAGGGGAGCTCATAGCAAAGATATACGACACCACCGATTTTATTTCAGTAATGCAGCTCTACAGTGACGGTGACAAGAAAAGGGCTAACCTCAGAGCACTGATATACTATGCCGGGAGCTACGAGGAGTCTGCGGCTTATGAGGGCTCTGGAGGACTTGGCGGATTCCTGCGGCACATAGACAGAGTTCTTGAGAACGGTGATTATGCACAGAGCAAGGTATCAGCGGAGTCGGGAGATTATGTTTCTATACAGACCATGCACAGCTCAAAGGGACTGGAATATCCGTTTGTATTCATAGCAGAGACCTCACATAGGTTCAGGTTTGACAGCGACACCGTAATGTGTTCAGCCGACGGCAGAGTTGGCTATACGCTTTATGACCCGTCAATAGTCAGGAAGTACAAGACCTTCCAGCATACAATGCTCATTGAGGAGTCAAACAGGGACACACGCAGTGAGGAGATGAGGCTTCTTTACGTTGCCATGACACGAGCAAGGCAGAAGCTGTTCATCAATCTGAAATGCGGAGAGAAGTCGCTGAAAAGGGTAAATTCAATGATAGAGAGCTGTATAGTCCGTGGCGGAGACAGCTCAGAGCTGGTTTCCGAGGCTATGTGTTTTGCGGACTGGATATGGGCAGCGCTTTTCAGTCACAGAGATTTTGCAGACATAGCCGGAGCACTGGGACTTTCCAGTGAACGCAGTCTGCCTGCACCTTCTGTTTCGGAGAGACTTTTTGACTTTGAGACAGCGGAGCCGGAAAATGTATTTGAGGAGCTTGCGGAGGAGGACACAGCGAAGCCGGAGCCGGATGAAGATATATGCCGTGAGCTTGATGAGCTCATAAACAACAGCTACGACCGTACCCTGTCAGAGATGCCGTCAAAGCTCAGTGTTACCCAGATAACCATGAAGTTCAAGGGTGAACATGAGGAATTTGACTTCCGGCTGAAAAGACCAAGATTCAGGTCGGAGGAAAAACAGCTTACCGGAGCCGAAAGAGGAACGGCAATACACACCTTCTTCCAATACTGTGACTTTGATTCTGCTATCAGGGACCCCGGAGCCGAGATAGAGCGTATGATAGAAAACGGCTATATCACTGCAGCCCAGGCGGAGTCGATAGACCGAAGCAGTGTATCAGCATTTTTTGAAAGTGACCTGTACAGCCGTATCCGTTCAGCAGACGAAGTGTGGCGTGAGAAGAAGTTCATGGTCGCAGTCAACCAGCTTAAAATAGACGTTCCGCTGAAAGAGGCACTCAGCCGTTCAGACGGTATGATAAAGGGTATCGTGGACCTCATGTTTGAGGAGGACGGAGAGATAGTTCTGGTGGACTACAAGTCCGACCGTGGAACATCGGCAGAAAGGCTTGCAGAGCGTTATCGGGTGCAGCTCCAGTTATACCGTTCAGCGATAGAGCTCACAATGAATAAAAAGGTCAGGGAAGCCTATCTTTACTCATTCGAGCTTAAAAGGAAGATACCGATAGGATTATAAAAGAGAAAAAGACCGGCTCTGGTGGCAGAGCCGGTCTTTTCTTCATCCCTTTAAAAGGGGTGAAAGTATAAGGAGAATTTTAATGAATTTTATCTGCCTGGAATAGTCTGGCGGGGGTCAGAATTGAAAGAAGGCATCTCAGGTTCCTCTTCAGGGTCTTCAGGTTCAGTTGAAGGTGAAGCATCCTGCTGACTGCGGTCAGCTTCCTGGAGTGTGAGCTCTATTTTGATGTCCTCGCCTCTTCTGTAAACTGTGAGAGTGATAGTATCCCCGGCCTTGTACTTATTCTTGATGACATTGAGCTCATCAGCAGTTTTAACAGCCTCTCCTTCGATGTCAATGATAATATCATTCTGCTCAATTCCTGCAAGGTCGGCAGCACTGCCGGGTTCAACATCTCTTACCCAAACACCCATAGGGATGTTATAGTATCTGGAGTGGCTTTCGCTTACGTCACTGGTGGATATACCGATCTGAGGTCTGCCTTTTACGTACTTGTAGTTTATAAGGTCGTCGATTATCTTCTTGGCATCTGAGATCGGGATAGCGAATCCAAGTCCTTCAACACTTGCTGAACCGTAGCTGGAGGACATTTTTGCTGAATTGATGCCGATCACCTGTCCGCAGCTATTGAGGAGAGGTCCGCCGGAGTTGCCGGAGTTGATAGGAGCGTCAGTCTGTATGAGAGACATACTCTTCTCGTTTATTGATATATCACGATTAAGAGCGGAAACGATACCGCTGGTAACTGAGCCGAAGAGGTCAAAGCCCAGAGGGTTTCCGACTGCGATAACAAGCTCACCGACTCTCAGTTCATCACTGTTTCCGATGACAGCAGGAGTAAGACCAGTTTCATCAACTTTGAGTACAGCGATGTCTGTTTCATTGTCATAAGCGATTATTTTAGCTTCATGTTCAGTTTCGTCGCTGAACATGATAGAAACATCGATAGCCTCACCGGCACCGTATTCAGTATCGTAAATTACGTGTGCATTAGTAACGATGTAGCCGTCCTCGGAAATGATGAATCCTGTACCTGTGCCGGTCATTTCCTGAGTCTGGGGTTCAGAGCTCCAGCCGAAGAAGCTGTAGGTCTGAGTGAATTCAAAATTTGAGGACACACCTACAACAGACGGCATGATCGAGTCAACAATGTCAGGTATTGATTTTGCATCTGTACGTGAAGCAAGCTGGATGAGACTTGGGATCTCCTCTTCGTTTTCATCTGAATCGTAGGAAACGGCGGAGCTGTTCTTTGAAGATGACTCACTCTTTTCGGAATCGAATTCAGAGAGCTCTGAACTGTCCTTATTATCACGATAAATTTTGTAGCCCTGAACTGAGCCTACACCGACTATAGCGAGGCAGAGTACAAATGCAACGGCTTTGAGGAAGGTATGCTTTTTCTGTTTAACAGGTTTCTGGGTATTTTCAGAAACGTAGGCATAGGAGCCGTTATTGTCGCCTGAGGCAGGCTGTTCATCGCTGTGTACAACTGTATCAGCGTAGTAGTTGTCATATCTTGGCTTGAACTGAGGGGTGCTGTTTGTATTATTAACAGTATTATTCTCCTGTGAAGCGTTTTCGTTTAAGCTATTGTTCTCGTTAAGATTATCTGACATAAGAATCATCCTTTCGCTATCCTGATTATCGTAGCTCTATGATTATTATTATAAGCTATTATGTGATAAAATGATGATAAGCTACAGAAAATATGTTGATTATTGTGGATAAAGCCTCACAAAAAGCACTACGGATATGTGAAAAGTACACCTCTTCTGCATTTTGTGAGTTGTAAAAGCAAATGAAATATCTTAAAATAATATTGATAAGATATTATTAATAAGTTGCAGACTATAACAAAGGAGGAATCGTTGATGGATATATTCAGAAGGACAGCCGCCGGAGCTGCGGCAGCAGCTATCGCACTGATGTGCGCCGGAGGAGCCATGCCGGGAAAAAACAGCAGATTTCCCGTTATGAAGGCAGATGCAGCGGAGACTATAAATAATCCTGTCATCTGGTCTGATGTCCCTGATAATGACGTTATACGTGTAGGGGATACGTATTATATGGTCAGCACAACAATGTTTTTCAGTCCCGGAGCACCTATTATGAAGTCCAAGGACCTGGTGTCATGGGAGATATGCAATTACGTCTATGACACTCTTGCAGACGGGGATGTCCAGAATCTGAAAAACGGCAAGCACGACTACGCACATGGACAGTGGGCAGCAAGCCTGCGCTACAACAAGGGCACATACTATGTATTTTTCGGCAGCTATGGCACCGGAAAGTCCTATATATACAAGACTACAGACATTGAGAACGGAACATGGACACGGAGCGAGCTCAATGGGATGTATCACGATGCGTCTATACTATTCGATGATGACGGCAGGAATTATCTTGTTTACGGAGGCGGCGGAGAGATAAAGATAAAGGAATTCAACTCTGAGATGACCGACTTCAAATGGGGCGGAGTTGATAAGACTCTGTTCAAGACCGGACTTACAGGACTTGCCGGCGAGGGTTCCCACGTACAGAAGATAGGGGACTACTACTATGTATTTATCATTGCCTGGCCAAACGGAAGCGGACGTATCGAGCTTTGCTACCGCAGCAAGGACCTTCTTGGAAATTATGAGAGCAAGACAGTTCTGAATTCAGGACTTGGCACCTATGGCAGCGGAGTTGCACAGGGCGGTATAGTTGACACACCGGACGGAAAATGGTACGGACTGCTTTTCCAGGACCACGGCTCAGTAGGACGCATACCGGTTCTTGTACCGGTCACCTGGCAGAATGACTGGCCTGTAATGGGAGTAAACGGAAAGGCACCAGTAACTCTTGAAGTACCGGACGGATACAAGGGCACAGAGCTTGCCAAGGACGATGATTTCAGCTACAGCAGCAACAAACTGAAACTTGAGTGGCAGTGGAACCACAACCCGGACAACAAGTCCTGGTCAGTGACAGAGCGTGAGGGCTGGCTGAGACTTCACAATAATAATATAGCTACTAATCTTCTCAATGCCAGAAATACACTCACTATGAGAACGGAAGGACCTGCGTGCAGCAGCGTCATAAAGCTGGACTCCAGAGGAATGAAAACAGGCGACTATGCCGGACTTTCAGCCTTCCAGTTCAACTATGGAAACATAGGAGTATATGTAGATGACAGCGGCCAGAAGAAGGTGTATATGGCTAAAAACGGCGGTTATTCCGGAAGTGCGGCAGTTACTGACAGCTACAATAAGATAATAGCAGAGACTCCGATGAAGGGGGACGAGGTGTACCTGAAGGCGGACTTCAAGTTCAGCAATGTTAATTCTGACATGAGTGCCTCCAACAATATCGACAAGGTCAACTTCTACTACTCCTTTGACGGCAGCAACTGGACCAAACTTGGTGAAGAGCTCAGTATGACATACGACCTGAAACTCTTTACAGGCTACAGGAGCGCAATATACAGCTATCCGACCAAGTCTGCCGGAGGCTATGCAGACATAGACTTCTTTGACTATGAGCGTGCTGAATGGAACACACCTCATGTTATCGAGCCGGACTCCAACGGCTACTATTTCCACAATGACTTTGAAGGAAATGTAGGGAACTGGGAAGGCCGTGGAGCTGCTACAGTCATGACCAGCGGACGTACAGCATATTCCGGAAAAGAGGCCCTTCTGGTGCAGGACAGAACAGCCTCATGGAACGGAGTCAACCTGCCGCTGAATTCAGCGTTCAAAGCAGGGGAGACCTACAGCTTCAGCACAAATGCAGAGTATCTTGACGGACCTTCATCACAGCTATTCTATCTCACAATGCAGTACACAGATTCAGAAGGAACAGTCCGTTATGACAAGGTAGCAAAGGGAACTGCTGTCAAGGGCGAATGGATACAGCTTGCCAATACAGAATATACTATCCCCGAAGGCGCAACATCATTGAATCTCTACGTTGAGACCGCAGAGGACAGCGGAAACTTTTATATAGACGAGGCCATAGGAGCCACAGCAGGAACAGTCATAGAAGGAGCAGGTGCAGCTCCTGTGATAATTCCCGGCGATGTTGACTGTGACGGTACCATCAATGCATTTGACCTGGCACTTGCAAGAAAGGGACTTACCAACGGATTCAGCAGTGCATATTCAGAGATAGCCGCAGATGTTGACCAGAGCGGAAAAGCAGAAATAAACGATATTGTACTTCTGAGCCGGTTCCTGCTTGGAGACATAAAGGAATTTCCTGTATACGTAGCTCCTGAGCCGGAAAAGACTCCCTTCAACTATGACCCGGCGGTCACATACAAGGAGGCTCCGTCAAAGTATCTTGAGCCCTGTTCACAGGCAGGAAAGATAATCAACGAGACCTACAGCGGCATCAACGGAACGAATAAGCTCAACGTATATCTGCCCTACGGTTATGATGAAAGCAAGAAGTATAACATCTTCTATCTTATGCACGGAGGCGGAGAAAATGAGAATACAGTTTTCAGTGACAGTGTAAAGCTGAACAACATACTTGACCACATGATAATGAACGGTGAACTTGAGCCGATGATAGTTGTAACTCCCACATTCAACAAAACTGAGGCGGGCAAATTCTGGGAGGAGTACCGCAAGAGCGTAGTTCCATTTGTTGAGGGCAAATACTCCACCTATGCAGAGTCCACATCAGAGGCAGACCTTAGGGCCTCACGTATGCACAGAGCATACGGCGGCTTCTCAATGGGAAGCCTTTCAGTGTGGTGCGTAGCTGACCATGATATGGACATAGTGGGATATTTCATGCCCCTTTCCGGCAATAACTGGGAAGGAATGAACTCACTTACAAAGGAGATAGAAAGTCTGGGACTGAAGCAGAACGAGTACTTCATATTTGCTGCTACAGGCACAGATGATGTGGCATACGGCAATATGCTCCCTGAGATGAACGACCTGAAGTCACGGACAAATTATTTCACATACACCTCAGACTTTTCCAAGGGCAATCTCTACTGGCTGGTTGCAGAAGGAAAGACCCACTGGTGGGGATTTGTCCGCCATTATATTTACGATGCCCTCCCATATTTCTTCCACGAGTAATATATCAAAAGAAACAGACCGTCTGTCAGCAGGCGGTCTGCTTCTATTCTGAACAAATTATTACACAGGTCTTGACAAAGGAGTAATATTGTGATAAAATGAATAAAACGATAAAGGAAGAGGTGTGAGGATGAAAAGATGATCTGCTTTTGAATACATGAATAAATTACCGGCAGTGTGCGGAACAGCGTACTGTCTTATCATGTTGCCAAAAGTGGATTATGTTCTCATAACCTCTTTTTGCTGTGTATATATACGAGGCGCATACGGACCGGAGGTCTGAGTGCGCTATATGGCGGACTCATTCTGTCCGGAGGTCATGAACATAACGGAACTGTTTGGCAGCAAGCAGTTCCGTTTTTCTGTGCCGGAAAAAAGGAGAGATGTATATGTCACAGATAAGAGTGAACGAACTGACTTTCAACTATGACGGAAGTCCGGACAATATTTTTGAGAACGTCAGCTTTTCCATAGACACCAATTGGAAGCTGGGATTCATAGGCCGCAATGGAAAGGGAAAGACCACATTCCTTAAACTGCTTATGGGCGAGCACAGCTACAGAGGCTCCATAAGCGCCTCGGTGAAGTTTGATTACTTCCCGTACTGCATTGACGGCAGTATGAGAGAGCTCACAGCATCTGAGCTGATAAGTGAGCTCCGGCCTGACCGTGAGGAATGGAGGGTAATATGTGAGCTCTCGCAGCTTGGGGAGGACGCTGATATACTCTACAGGACATTTGGGACGCTGAGTCCCGGAGAGCAGACAAAGGTACTGCTTGCGGTGCTGTTTGCAGGGGACAATGAGTTTCTGATGATAGATGAGCCGACAAATCATCTTGACCACAAAGCGAGGGATATAGTAAGGGAATATCTCATTGGAAAGAAGGGATTTATACTGGTATCCCATGACCGGGAGCTTCTGGATGCCTGTACAGACCATGTACTTGTGCTGAACCGAAAGACCATAGAGGTCCAGAGCGGAAATTTTTCAAGCTGGTGGGAGAACAAACAGCGACGTGACCAGTTTGCTGAGTCTGAAAATGAGAAGCATAAACGGGAGATAAAGAAACTCCGTCAGGCGGCCAAGCGCACCGCAGACTGGGCAGATAAAAATGAGAGCACCAAAATAGGCTTTGACCCTATAAAGGAGCACGACCGTTTCTTAGATACAAGAGCCTTCATTGGCGCCAAGACCAAGAAACTACAGAGCCGTGTAAAGCAGATACAGAATCGTATCGAGCATGAGATAGAGGAAAAAGAAGGACTTCTCCAGGACATTGAGCGCAGACCGGTACTGAAACTCAGTCAGCTTGAGCATCACAAACGAGTGCTGATAGAGCTCAGAGACTACAGTTTCAGTTATGCAGGAGCAGAGCACCCGGTGGCAGAGGGAGTTACATTCACTGTAAGAAGGGGAGACAGAGTTGCTCTGAACGGAGGAAACGGCTGTGGAAAGTCAACGCTTATAAAGCGGATACTTGCATTGACAGGTGCAGAAACTGACCTGCCGGAGTTCATCGAGAGCGGGATATGCGAAACTGCCTCAGGTCTGCGGGCGTCCTATATACCTCAGGATACATCCTTTCTTAAAGGCAGCATAAGCGACCTCTGCGAGCAGAGGAGCCTTGACCTGAGTATGTACTGTACGGTACTTAGGCAGCTTGACTTTAGCCGGGAGCAATTCACGAAAGATATGGGAGACTTTTCAGAGGGTCAGAAGAAAAAGGTCCTCATAGCTGCAAGTCTGCTGACTCCGGCACATATATGCATCTGGGATGAACCGCTGAATTACATTGACATTTTCTCATGTATGCAGATAGAAAAGCTGATACTTGACAGCAGTCCGACTCTGTTATTTGTTGAGCATGACAGCGTATTCCGGGAGAAAATAGCTACCCGGACCATAGAGCTATAAAAAAGAGCCGTCATCATTTGATGACGGCTTTGTAGCCGAGACCGTGTACAGTGACTATCTCAAAGTCAGTGCATCCGGCAAATTTCTCACGCAGTTTTCGCATATAGACATCGACTGTACGTAGTCCGGAGGTGCTTTCAGTATCCCAGAATTCGTCCATGAGAGCTGAGCGGGTGAATGTCTTTTTTGGATACGAGAGCAGCTTATAGAGAAGGTTGAATTCCCTGACAGTCAGGGGTATCTCCTCACCGTTAAGAACAGCGGACCTTTCGTCAGCGTCCATTGAGAAGCTGCCGACAGTGAGCTTACGGGAGCTGTTTATCTTTGCCCTTCTGAGTACAGCGCCTATCTTCAGGATGAGCTCTTCAAGGTCCACAGGCTTGACAAGATAATCGTCTATACCCAGGCGATAGCCATGCTGTTTTGAGCTGATGTCGTCCTTAGCGGTCATAAAGATGATAGGTATTTCCTTATTGAGACCACGGACGGTCTCAGCGAATTCAAAGCCGTCAATGTCAGGCATCATAATATCGGAGATGATAAGGTCAAAGAGGTTTCCGTACATCTCATTGTAAGCGTCATTAGCACCGAGGCATCCCACAGCTTCGTAGCCGTTTTTGTTGAGGTACGTACAGACAGTCTTGTTGAGCTCCTTATCGTCCTCGACCACTAAAATTTTGAACATGGTATCACCCCGCATTTGATATGTTAAGAAGATGATAGCACATAAATGTTAGTATTTTGTTAAATGCAGGGAGTATTCACAATAAATTTACAATTCATGACATAAAAAAGCGCCTCCCGAAGGAGACGCTTATTTTGTAATTATTACTTTTCGTCGGATTCGAGCCACTTGTAAGTAAAAGCTGCGAGAGCTGCGCCTGCGAAGGGAGCGAGAATGAATATCCAAACATACTTGATAGCATCGCCCATAGCGAAAACTGCGGGCCAGAGGCTTCTTGCAGGGTTAACGGAAGTACCTGTAAGGCCGATTCCGAGGATGTGTACCATAGTCAGAGAGAGACCGATGATAAGTCCGCCGAAGGAACCATGGTTAGCCTTCTTGGAAGTAACTCCGAGGATGACCATAACGAAGATGAAAGTAAGGATAACTTCAACGAGAAGTCCTGCGAGGATGTTGTCATCGAGGCTGCCGATACCGTTTGCACCCATGCCCCAGTCTTCACCCTTAGGAGCTGAATTATCGGTAATATCACCGAGAGCGAAGATAGCACGGAGAAGAGCGGTACCCACCAGCGAACCAGCGCACTGAGCAGCGATGTAGCCGATGAAGTCCTGATTGGAAAGTCCCTTATTGAGCCAAACGGCCAGAGAGACTGCGGGGTTGATGTGGCAGCCTGAGATGTTGCCGATACAGTAAGCCATGCCTACGATAACGAGACCGAAAGCGAATGCAGTTGTAAGGTAACCTGCACCGACGCAGCCGGTCAGCATAGCAGTACCGCAGCCGACGAGCACCAGTACGCAGGTACCGATGGCTTCAGCCACATACTTCTTGATAGATGTTTTTGACATTGTGTTTGCCTCCTGTTTTATTTTTTCCGGAAATACCGGTCAAAACAATTATAACATCAAAAAAAGTTCCAG
This sequence comes from Ruminococcus flavefaciens, assembly GCA_902762855.1. Lineage (GTDB taxonomy): Bacteria > Bacillota > Clostridia > Oscillospirales > Ruminococcaceae > Ruminococcus > Ruminococcus flavefaciens_V. The sequence goes on along the minus strand of CACWPR010000010.1, from coordinate 13,724 downwards.
TCAATAACTTTTTAGAAATTTTTTCATATTTTACTGGCTTTTTTCGATGTTTTCAGGTGCAGGAGAGGCGATGTCCTGAACAGCAGCGGCCTTGTGGGTCATTCCGCAGAAAACACCATAGAGGACAACCATAGCGATGCCGAGTACGAGCATGGCGATACTTGCGGCCAGGAAAGCGTTTGTGAGCCCGTACATTGACCTGGTATAAGCCGAGAATACCTGAGGCTGCTTGATAGAGAAGGAGTCGAAGTACTTCACACCAAGCAGATAAGCAGAGGGTAATGTTCCGAAGATACCGGAGATAAGGGCAGATATACCTGTCCAGTACAGAATAGTCTTCTTATCTTTGCGGTTGACAGCAGCAATGAAGAGTATCAGGAGAACAACACCGCCAACGCTTGCAAAGGTGAGCAGAGGTCTGAGTCTGTAGAGCTTTGAGGCCTTGCCCATAACACCGTGTTTTGAAAGGGATGCGGCCTTATAGATGTCGCAGTAGTCACCGATGACTTTATAAGCGGCTGACTTGGTGGTATCCAGTTTTTTATAGAAAGCGTCATCCTTTTCATATCCGGACTGGTCTGCATAGTCATTGAAGAACTTGTTGATAGAGTCCTCAAGAGCCTTGTTTTCGGGAACTGAAGCAGAGAACGACTTATTCTCCTTCAGCGAAGAGAACGTGCCTGCGAGACAGGAGTCAACAGCGGAGGAGATATATTCCTCACTTATGGAGTCCATATAGACATTTGCCGGGATGCCTGTAGCACCGGCCTTGCTGCGGTAGTACTTATCGAGCTGAGTTACTATCTTTGCGGGTATATTTCCCTTTGAAGAAATGGCCGAGGCTTTTTTCTCTGTGACATTTATGTCCGCTATCACCATTGCAGTACTTGCGGTCATGGCGATAATAAGGAGAATAGTCATTATCAGTGAGAGGAGGTAGGTGCTGACTTTATTCAATTCAGTTTTCCTCCTTTGCATTCACATAGAACTTCTTATCTGTCAGGTCGCATATCACACCGATACGTTCATCAGATGAGCCGAGGACATTTTTTTTGCAGGTGTAAAGAGTGAGCCTTGTATCCTCAGTAGGGTTCACGTACTTGTTGTTATCTTTTTTGAATGATATGAGCTCTCTGACCGTATAGGTGAATTCTCCGTAGTTAGTGGAAAGTGTTACTGTATCACCGATATTCAGTTCACTGAGCTGAGCGAAGAAAGTGTCCTCATGGGCGCTTATAACAGTATTGCCTTCATCTCCGATTATAACCGAGCCGGTAGCCTGGCAGGCGCCGCGTTCAAAGAGTTCGATGTCGCTGCCCCAGTACACAGGGACGCTGAGGTCCATAGCACTGCTTTTGAGCACAGCGTACATTTCACCGTAAACAGGCCTGATGAACTCTCCGGTGTCGGAGGTCTGACCTGCATAATCGTCTATTATCTGGTTGTCCTTTATTTTAAGACCGATGCCCTCATCCTCAGGATCCATTTTGAGCTCGTCCATAAAGATGAGATTCTTGTAGACCTTCAGCTTGTCCGAGGGCTTTATCATAGCTATCATGAAAATGCCTATGCACATTGCCGCAGCTATCAGTGGTGTGGCGATGTGTATGAGGGGACCGCCGCTGTTATTTTTATTACTCATTGTTCCCTCCGGTATTCTTATTGCTGAAACTGCGGCGGATGAGGAGGAACGCAGATGCTGAGGCTGCAAAGAAGATGGCACCTGCTGCTGCAAGGATACCGCTTCTGTCATAGCCGGTGTCCTCAACGAGAGTACCGGCATTTGTAACACCTATTAGCTCGCCCTCATCGGTCCTCATAGCGATAGACAGGGAGTCATCGGTGAGCTCTTCCACAGTGAGATTCATTCCCATAGCTTCAACAGCGCCGGAGAGCTCCTGGACAACTTCCAGCTTCTGGTCAGTAGGGAGCTGTTTCAGGAGGCTGCGGTATTCCTCAGGAGAGAGGTTGTCGATGAACACCTGCTGCTGAGCAGGGCCGAAGGTACAGAGGTAAGCCATTTTATCCTCATAGGAGAGTTTGATGAAGTCCTCCTTGCTCATTCTTGTAAAAGTGGAGCCGTCAGGCATAGTCAGAGTTATGACGGACTGTTCAGGAGACTGCTGATTGTCGGGAGCGGAGCTGCTGCCGGAGACAGTGGTAGTCACAACAGCGCCGGAGCTTCCGGCAGAAGAAGTAGTACCTGACTGCTGGGAAGAAGGCTCGCTTACTGTTGTAGTCAAAGCAGTTGTAGTAGTGGTAGTTGTGAATTTATCATTACCTTTTTGGGGACCGGTAGTGATAAGGTTAGAACCGGCACGTCTGAGCTGACTGATAGCAGCGTCGAAGTCATCGGAAGTATACAGCTCCGGGTCCTGGAGGTAGTAGTTATAGCCGTCCTGGATAGTGCTCTCAGGGTAGCCCCACTTGCGGGCCTCAGCCATAACGTCCTCAACGGTGGTGGCAGATGCTGTCAAACTGCCGGCCATAGCACAGCAGGCGGCTGCGGCGGCGAAAAAAGAACTGATGAATAATTTTCTTATCATATTTTCCTCCGTTCTCCTGTAAGACACAGGTATACATCATATATTATAACTATTTTGCTGCCTGATGTCAAGACAGATAGAAGTGTTATCGTCTATGTTTCGCCTTTTATACACAAATTGAACAAAAATCCCCTCCGAATGTCCGGAGGGGATGACTTTTTATTGTATGTAAGGACCGGCATTAGCGATCGAAGAGATTATCGCTTTTCTTAGGAGAGCCAGGTCGAAGCCGTTCAGGGAACTGTTTCCGTCGAGGTCATAGAGAGAACGTTCCTCAGCGGTCAGGGACTTTTCTCTGCCAAGGAGGTAATTGCTGAGCTTTACGAGGTCAGCCATTCTGAACTCAGTTACAGGTCCTGGCACAGTTGTGGTAGTTGAAGTAGTTTCGGTATCGGTGGTAGTTGTTGTAGTAGTTGTGGTAGTAGCAGATGAGGTAGTAGTAGATGAGGTAGTAGTAGTAGTAGTTGTTGTTGTTGAGGTCGTGGCTGAAGTCGTAGTTGTACCGGTCACAGGCTGGGAGCCGTTCGTGAGGTAGTCATACACTATACCGGTCCAGTATTCTCCCATGAGTTTATATCCGGCATTGTTTGGATGAACACCGTCATTGAGCTGTGAGGTCACATCAGTTATCACGCTGTTGATGTCACCGAGGAAAAGGTTGCTGTGGGAGCTGCTGAGCTTAGTGACGGTTTCCCTTACTATAGAATTGTACTTATCCACAGAAGCCTGAACATTGACCTCTACCTCTTCATCAGTGAAGAATGTCTGCCAGTCTGCGGAATGGCGGTAGCTGCCGAACCAGTCGTAGACGTCTGAGCGGTTAGGGTCAAGGTCCGGGATAGAAGTGACGAAAAGTGCAGACTCCGGGGAGATATTGCTGAGGATATACTCAATGAGCACAGTAAGCCTTTCGCCTGAGGAGTCAAGGTCATGGCAGTCGATAACGTCGTTAGTACCTATCTGAAGGATAACTATGTCCGGCTCAGTTGAGAGACATCCTGTAGACTGGAGGGTCTCATAGATACCGTTCCTGCCGCTGTAATCCATGATAGCGTAGCCGCTGTAGCCTGTATTTTCATCGTCGTAGGAGAAGGACTCGCCGGTAGTCTCATCGGTGTACACAGGGGTCCAGCCGCCGCCCTTTGCGCCGACCATGTCCACGCTGATACCTTTTTCAGTGAGGCCGTGGTAAAGGAATTTACGGTACGAGCCGCCTATGCCGTAGCCGTCAGTGATAGAGTCGCCTATTGACATTATCTTCACAGTATCATCAGCGGACTCTGCTGATGCAAAGCTGCCGGCAGTAATAGGAGTAATGCCGGTCACAGCCAGTGAAAGGGAAGTGAGGAGAGGGATAACTTTGCTTTTCATAAAAAAACCTCCGTACAATTATTCGGGCGCCGCCTAAAGCGCCGTTCTGACAGTTATATTTTACCACATCACGCAGAAAAATTCAAGAGGTCAAGGCCTTTAGCTTGACAAAAATACCGTACAGATACTATAATTGACATACAGAGGTGATCGGTATGGAAGAAATGATGAAAAAATGCAGGCTATGTCCGAGAAAGTGTGGAGCTGACCGTACAAAGTCGGCCGGATACTGCGGCGCAGGTGATAAGGTCACAGCGGCAAAGGCCGCACTGCATCAGTGGGAGGAGCCTTGTATATCATATAAAAACGGTGCAGGAACAGTATTCTTTTCCGGATGCAGTCTGCACTGTTGTTTCTGTCAGAATAATCAGATAAGCAATGAGCTATATGGCCGTGAACTGACATCAGAGGAGCTTGGAGATGTCTTTCTGCGGCTTGCGGACAGGGGAGCTGACAATATCGAGCTTGTTACGCCGACCCATTTTGTTCCGCAGATAATAAAAGCGCTTGACCTTGTAAAGCACAGACTTGAGCTGCCTGTGGTATACAATACCGGCGGCTACGAGCTTACGGAAACTATCAGGATGCTGAAAGGCTACGTGGACATTTATCTTCCGGATATAAAGTACTTTTCTCCTGAGGTATCCATGAAATACAGCAAAGCGCCGGACTATTTTGAACGTGCATCGGAGGCAGTCCTGGAGATGATAAGTCAGGCAGGTGAGCTGAGATACAACGAGGAGGGCGGGCTCCTGTCCGGTACAATAATACGTCATCTTGTACTGCCCGGAAACAGACATGATTCCATGAAGGTAATGGAATGGATAGCGGAAAATACCAGTTCTGATAAAGTTCTTGTGAGCATAATGAACCAGTACACACCATTTGACTTCATACCCGAAGGATTCCCGGAGCTCAGGCGGAGGGTGACTAAAATGGAATATAACAGTGTAGTCAGGTACGCATCAGAGCTGGGAATAAATGGCTTTACCCAGGAGAAGAGCTCCGCATCGGACAAATACGTCCCTGATTTTGACCTGGAATTATAATATTTATTTCTAAGATGTCACAATTCTCTCCCGGCAAGTGTTATATTAAGTGAGACGTCTCAAAAGGAGTGAAACCATGGACCGGAAGGATAATATAAAACTGCAAAGGCTCTATGAGCTTTACGAGCAGCCTATGTACAGGATAGCCTATGCGGTCCTGCACAGCAGTGAGCTTGCAGAGGACGCTGTTTCGGACGCTTTTTTACGGATAATAAAGAAGCTCGGCCGCATCGGTGAACCTGAAAGTCCAAAGACAAGGAGCTATATCGTTAAGGTTATAAAGAGTACGTCCATCAACATATACCGCAGGAACAGGCAGTTCTACATACATGAGCTCCCCATAGACGAGGGGACCATGCAGATACCTGACCCATCAGCGAATGTTGAGGAAAAAGCTGTCAGTGAAGATACAGATACGCTCCTGAGCTCGGTCAGCGAAACGGACCGCAGTATCATGATAATGAGGTCCGGCGGTATGTCGTGGAAGGAAGTTGCCGTAAGGGTGTCAATGACCGAGTCAAATGTCCGCAAGCGATTTGAGCGGGCACGCAAAAAAGTAATTGAGATGAGAGGAGAAAAATGATATGGGAAACATAAAGCTGCCAAAGGGCAAGGAATGGGACAAAATAGCCGAAGAGGCATTCAATTCCGGTGAAACTCATATTTTCTCCGATAACTACTGCCGCCGCAAAGCGGAAATGCAGGGAGGAATCACTATGAAAAGAAACAGAGGAACAAGCGGTAAGATAAAACAGCGCAGCGGTATGGCCGCAGCCGCAGCCGCCTTCATACTCGTTCCGGGAATAACGATAGCCGGAACACATCTTCTCTCCAACAAGGCATCCACCACAGGACCTGCGGACGAAGTGATAGTCGAACCTTCATCAGTTGAGAGCACCACAGTACTTCTTGAAGCAATAACAGAGGCTCCGGAGGAGCAAGCTGCTGAGGTTCGTCAGGTGGGAGAGTTCTTCCAGAGAAACAAATGGTATGAGGACGAATTTGTTTGTGTTGATTCATTCACTATCGAGGATGTTGACCTTTCACAGCTGGACACAGACTGTATCGGACGCATGGAGGACTACAGCCGCTTTGTCGATGATAATGGCAAGCTCACAGTAAGGGACGACCCTGACGGCTGGAAGCTGCTTAAAACTACAGTTACCTACAGAAATGATTCAGCCGAGCCCAGAGAGGTCTGCGTAGATTATTCTCTCTGCGGAATATCCTGCTATGACGGTGAACTGGAAAGATTCGAGCTGCTGGAGCCCTATATGTATCCCGACCTGTATGGCTGGTTCTCGTTCAAGGTAACTGACGGCGAGCAGGGCAGCAAAAACGAAGTTATCGTTGCTCCCGGAAGCACCGGTACAGTTGAGAGAGCAATGCTCATAAGAGAGCAGGACCTTGACAAGGCGCTGTACATCTGCTTCGACTATGAGGTCAATGGTGCTTCAACACTTGGCAAGCCCTGTCAGTACAGCGTAAAGCTCCAGGACGGCGATACACTGACTGCTGATGACTTTGTGACACATGAGAATGTCAGAAATGAACAGGCTGCTGCTACTTTTGAATCGCTTTACAATTATTCTGAGGACCACAAGGTAGAATTCACAGTTATACCTGAGGGCTATACTACCGGCGGACCTTATGAGGGTAAGTACCACAAGGAAGGCGAGAGCGGAGGCATAACACCTTGGAGTCTGGCAACAACCGATAATGTTGACGAGCTGAACGGTCTTATGGCTAAGGAATTAGAACACGACCAGGCCTGGGCATACGAGCTGGAAACTATAGACCCTGATACTCCCGATGTAGGAGTAATAGTTAACCACCGTCCTGACCCTGATACTCCGGACACATTTAATGGCTACTTCGACAGGGACGTTCTTGTGAAGTTCAACGATACCTCTGACATCACAGGCTATGTGGTAAGGCTCTATGTACATTCTTCCGTTACCGAGGAAGAGCTGAACCAGTTTATCAGCGGAATGAAGATAGTACCCGTAACAGAATAAGGACAATAAAAAAGGGACGCATAAGCGTCCCTTTTAGTCTCTCCACATTTTTCTGTAGGAAAAGCAGGTAAGGTTCTCAGCCTTTTTGAATTGTCTTGCAAAGTAGCTCTGGTCATTGAAACCACAGAGATGAGCTATCTCCTCAACGGACTTATCCGAGAAGCGGAGCAGTTTTTTGCCGTAGTTTATCCTTGAAGTGATGATATGCTGGAAGATAGTCATTCCGTATATCTTTTTATACTCTCTTGTAAGGTAGAATTTGCTTATGTAGAACTCCGAGGACAGTTTTTCCAGAGAGAGGTCCTCGCTGAAATGGTCGTCGATGTAGTTGTGTACAGCGGCGAGCTTCTGTTTCAGAGCTGAGTCATACTGCTGGTCTGCTGTATTGACAGTAAGAGCAAGTGTAAGGAGGTCCACAATGAGCTTTGATGTGAGTATCTCAGCATTTGGATTTTTGAATTCATTGACATTGATTATTTCAGTGATAGCCGAAACGACTCTGTCGAATGACGGTGGTCTGAAAACATTTTTTGACTGTGAGAGAAAGTAGTCATAGTACTGTTTTGAGGTAGCGCCGTTGAAATGCACCCATAGCAGCTCCCATGGGTCCTTGCTGCTGCTCTTATAGAAGTGGGACTCCCGGCAGTCGATGAAGAAACATTCACCTTTAGAGAGGGGGAAGGTGTCGTTTCCGATCGTGAGCTCTCCCTTACCGCTTACCACAGCGACAATGAGGAAGGAATCCAGATTTTGTCTCTGAGTGGTAGCAGCCTCGTCAGTTTTCATGCATCCGGTCTCCTGGATATAGAAGAATGTATTTTTCGCAGCAGGACCGGGAGTACTGATGATACGCTTGGAGAGCTTGTTCTTAAAGCTTTTTGTATCAGTCTTTTCCATAATATAAAACTCCTTGCCCGTATGCAGGCCGTTGCCTAAGCGGCCATACACAGGATATTGTTGAGATTATTATATCACAGAATTTAAAATTTGTCTATACTTTTTGAAAAATATTGCCTGAATGGGTAAAATCTTGCTGAGAGGTCAGTGCAGGAATATGAAAACAATGCCCACAGCAGCGAGTATCGCCCCGGATATGATGAGCCATTTGCCGGCAGTCAGGGACTTTCTGCGCCTGCGGTACTCCAGCCCCAGCCGGGAGATATACCTGCTTGCCTCGGCTCTTGACACCTCTCCGGGGAGCTCCCGAACGTTTGGCCTCAGGTAGAAAACGGCCTTTTCAAAGTAAATGCTGTCAGGATTGTTTATCTCGATTATCTTTTTGGTAACGCCTTTTATCATAAGTACCTCCTGTATGCGAAAAGCTGTACAGGAATATTATGGTACAGGAGTCAGGAGATTATTCAGCAGACTGGAGATTTCGGATGTAGTGGAAGAGATACTGCTGAGCTATGCCGGCATTTTCGCTTGCAAACTCCGGGAAGCCGTCGGGGTAGTATTCACTGAGCACTCTTTTTATCCAAACGTCCACAGGGAAGGCTTCGGTGCGGTGCATACCGAAGAGGAGAACGCACTCTGCGACCTTAGGCCCGACTCCTTTAATGAGTTTCAGCTCCTTTCTTGCATCGTCGATAGGCATTGCAGCTACAGCGGAAAGGTCAGTGATGCCTGTACCTACTCTGGAGGCTGCATCGCAGATGTACTTTGCCCTGAAACCGCTGCGGAGGTAAGCAAGGGAATCGGGAGTTTCAGCAGACAGCTTTTCCGCATCCGGGAAGGTGCTGCCGTAGTGTTCGCAAAGTCTGTCGATTATGCCTTTGATGCGTGGGATATTGTTGTTCTGGGAAATAATGAAGGAAATAAGGCATTCCCAGCTATCCTGTCTGAGCAGGCGGATTCCTCCGGCGAAAGCGCAGGCTTTAGAAAGCGTCTGGTCCTCTGAGAACAATTTTTTTAGCTGAGAGTAGTCAGTATCAAAATCGAAGTAGTCCTTCCACTTTCCAAGGAACATTTCCTCGGAGGTATCATGGAAGATGAATTCACCCTTTTTAGTCTGGGATACGGTGAGACTGTCGTTGACAAAAGAGCCTGTATATGTGCATTCATAGTCAGAAGGGACTTTTTTCCAGCGGAAGGCCTGGCCGCAGTCCAGAGTTTCGTCGAGGTCGAGGTCTGGTTCAGAAACGATGATATCGCTGCCTTTTATGTAGTAATCCATAGCTTTCTCCTTTGGTATAAAATTTTAAAATAAGACAAATTACCTGTATGGTCTTGATTTTTCTATTAAATTATACTAAAATATTAAGTATATTACAAGAGTAAGGAATGATTTTTTTGAAAAAATTTTCTGCCATAGCCATGACACTGGCGGCTGCGGCAGTCCTTGGAGGCTGCTCAATGAAAAAGACGGAGAAGGCAGCTGAGGGCGATGTGACCGCAGCCACTGAAACAACGGCTGCTTCCGGGACAACTGCTGTAAATACGGAGCCTGTCACCGAACCGCAGAATACTCAGCCTGATGACAAGCTGACAGCAGAGGAGGGCAAGTACGTCTATGACCTTGCACATCTTATGACTGATGAACAGCAAAAGGAATGCAGTGAATATCTTGAGGAGCTGTACCACAGATATATGCTGAATGCAGCAGTGGTAACAGTAAGCGATATGGATGAAAAGGCACCATATAGCTACGCTGCGGATGCATATTTCAAGATATACGGCGGTGAGGGCAGCGGAGTACTGCTTCTCATCAACAATGATACCTATGAGGACTACCTCTACAAGTCCGGTGTATGCACACATTTCATAGATGCGGAGGCTGAAAAGGATGCCTTCTATACAGCGACTCGTGAGATAGTTGACGGGGACTATGTATCTGCGGTAAATCGGATAATGAAACTTGCAGAAAGCTGTCCCGGCAGTGTATTTGACGAGGAGGAGATATTCACCATAGCAGAGTCAGCGGAGCTTGAAGAACTTCTGAGCTCATCAAAGACTCCTGCAGCAATAGTGTCAGTGAACAATACTGATGCAAAGAAAGAAAATGAAAAACTCGCACAGGAGCTGTTCAGCAGACATTTCACCGACGGCAAGGGGATAATGATAATGCTGGACACTTCTGAAAAGACGATACTTGCCTATTCACCTGATGCTCTCCCCTCAGAGCTGACGGCTGCTCTCAAAAAGGCGAATGAGAGCGCAGAAAAGGGCGAGTACTTCAAGGCAGCGAAGGCAGCAGTATCCTCCCTCTCAAAGGACACTGCCGAAGAAAGCACAACTCAGGCGACTACCGCCAAAGCAAGATAAATAAATTCTGGATGTGATTATGACATGATAATGAAACTGGACCTTTCCGGACGATGGGGTTTTTGTCCGGACCAGGAAAAACAGGGCATTGCAGGGGAGTATTTCCTCAATGCACCTGCTGACACCATTGAACTTCCCGGCACTACTGCTATGGCAGGAAAGGGGACTCCCGGCACAGTACGTGAAACGGATTTCATGACTGACAGATACAGGTATGAAGGCTATGCCTGGTACTACAGAACAGTGAGCATAAGCGTTCCCGAAGGCCAGAGGGCGGAGCTTTTTCTTGAACGGACCCGCCTCACAAAGCTATGGGTCAACGGAGCGTATGTGGGAGAATGCAGCAGCCTGTGTACACCCCATGTATATGACATAACGAAGTATATCAAAGGGCCTGAGACTGAGCTCTGTGTAATGGTCAGCAATACAGACTATCCCACAAAGGGCGGCCACATGACCTCACCGGACACTCAGTCCAACTGGAATGGTATAACCGGAGAGCTGTCTGTACGCTTACGGAGTGCGGCAGGAATAAAGTCTATGCAGGCTTACCCTGATGCTGCGGCACGTAAAATAAGGCTGAAAACCGAGCTCACTGGGATGAATGAGGCTGAAATAGAGATATGGGGAGCCTTTTCCGACGGTACAGCAGTGGACCAGGTCACAAGGATAGTTACCGCAGAGGAACCTTTTGCAGAACTCCTCCTTGGCCCGGACGCTCCGCTCTGGGACGAGCACAGTCCTGTGACTCTAACACTGAAAGCAGCAGTCAAAGGCACTCCTGACATTTACACAGTCCATACCGGACTGAGGGACGTTTCCACAGAGGGACTGTCTCTCCTTGTTAACGGCTCTCCGGTCTTTCTCAGAGGAAAGCATGACGGAATGGTATTCCCTGAAACAGGGGCGGCTCCGACCACAGCAGATGAGTGGTACGAGGTTTTCCGCCGTGCAAAGGAGTGGGGCATAAACCACTACCGATTCCACACCTGCTGTCCGCCGGAGGCTGCATTCACAGCCGCAGACCTTATCGGTATGTACCTCCAGCCTGAGCTTCCGTTCTGGGGAACTGTACACGCACCTGACGACCCTGACTTCAACGGTCCCGAACAGGAGTATCTGATAGAAGAGGGCAGACGCATACTTGATACATTCGGCAGTCACCCCTCATTTGTGATGATGTCCCTTGGCAATGAGCTCTGGGGCAGCATGGAGCGTCTGGATGATATACTGGAAGAGTACCACAGCCGTGACAGCAGGCATCTCTATACACAGGGGAGCAATAATTTCCAGTTTTATCCGGATATACTTGAACACGACGATTTCTTCTCCGGAGTAAGGCTCAGCAAGGAACGTTTAATAAGAGGCTCCTATGCTATGTGCGATGCACCACTGGGCTTTGTCCAGACTGACCAGCCGAATACAGTCCATTCCTACGACAGCCTGATATTCCCGGATTCCGAAGGTGACGGCGTAGATGAAGGTGCAGAGGAGATAGAGATACAGTACGGAACAGGAGTAAAGAAGGTGCGTATCGGCGGAAAAGCCGGCGGACTGGTCCCCGGAAAGCCGATCATCACTCATGAGGTAGGGCAGTACTGTACCTATCCGGACCTTGAAGAGTACAGTAAATATCATGGAGTGCTGCGGCCGGAGTACCTGGATATATTCCGTGAGCGGCTTGCAGAAAAGGGGATGCTCTCCTACGCAGAGGACCTCCACTATGCCTCAGGGATGCTTGCTTTCAACTGCTATAAGCTGGAAATAGAGGCGGCAATGAGGTCTGAATACATATCAGGATTTCAGCTCCTTGACCTCCAGGACTTCCCCGGTCAGTGCGTGGCACTTGTGGGAATGCTTGACCCGCTTATGGAAGAAAAGGCAGTTGTCAGAAAATACGGACTCAGGAAGAAATGGCTCGGAGCCTGTGCAGAGACAGTCATACTTGCAGGATTCAGCAGCTTTGTTGTACGGACAGGTGATGTGCTCCACGTACCTGTATGGATAAGGAACATGAGCGGTACTCCGCTCATCGGAAAAAAACTCTGCTGGTCAACAGATGAGATACAGGAGAGCATAGATATCCCTGATGGTCTTACAGGACTTGTAAAGCTGGGAGAGATAGAGCTGCCAATAGAGTACAGCGGCCATTCTGACATTGACTTCTTTATAATCGACCGTGACGGTGCTCTCACAGACCGGCCTCTTGCCTGGAATATCTATGACCTCTGGGCGTACAGGGAGCCGGAGGAGTATATCATACCGGAAGGAAAGTACGGGGAAGTTCTTATGACCAAGGACCTTACAAAGGCAAAGGAGCATCTTGCCTGCGGAGGAAAGGTGCTTTATATGCCGGAAAAACTCCGGGAGAGCATAAAGGGCACATACTGCACTGATTTCTGGTGCTACCCTATGTTCAGGAGCATCTCTGAAAGCATGGGCCGGGAGATCCCTGTAGGTACCCTTGGACTTCTCATCAGGAATGAGCATCCGGCACTGAGACATTTTGAAAGTGAGTTCTATTCCACTCCTCAGTGGTATGATATAGTGATGCATTCTGACTGTGCAGTCCTGGACTTCACACCGGAGTCATACCTCCCGATAGTGCAGACCGTAGACAACTTTGAGCGTAATAATAAGCTGGGACTTCTCTATGAGGCAGCCTGTGAAGGCGGAGCACTCATGGTGTGCACCAGCCGTCTTTGGGAGATATACAGGACCGGCCATGTACAGGCATTTCTAAGGAGCCTGCTGGAATATATGAACTCTGACAGCTTTGCCCCGACATCTGAGCTAACAACACAGCAGCTTGATATTGAATAGGAGGAAAAATGAATGCCGCCTGTCGGAGGACCAAGAGGAGCGAACTTCCTGACCGAGGAGGAAAAGAAGAATGCTCCGAAAGTAACAAAAGGACTGCTCAAAAGAATATTTTCATATCTGAGTCCTTACTGGAAGCAGATGTGCATAGTTCTTGCAGCCATAATAGTTTCGTCTGTACTTAACCTGATGCCCTCAGTTCTTACGGGAAAGATAATAGATGAAGGACTCATCGGCCGAAGCATGAGCAAGCTGGTGACCTTCATACTGCTGTCGCTTGCAGTCACACTGGGAGCAAATCTGATAGGTGTGCTTGAAAGCTACATGAATACCTGGATAGCCCAGCATATCACCTATGATATGCGGAACAAGATGTACCGTCATCTTCAGAAGATGTCCCAGAGGTTTTTTACCTCCAACAATCAGGGAGACATCATTACCAAGATGACCAGTGACATATCCGGAGTGCAGCAGATAATCACCAATACTCTTACGAGCATACTGTCGAACTCTATTACGCTGATAGTTGCGCTGATAGTCATGTTCCGTCAGAACTGGATACTTGCCATAGTGGGCATAGTAGTGATACCTCTTTTCGTGATACCCACCCGCAGTGCAGGAAAGACCCGCTGGACCATAACTAAGGAGTCACAGGC
>CACWPR010000009.1 GCA_902762855.1 Ruminococcus flavefaciens | reverse complement strand
GGAATGCCTCAGATGAACGGCCAGCCACAGATGTATGCTCAGCCCCAGATAATCGGTTACGACCCAAGCGGTATGCCTATATACGGCCAGCCTATGATGTATCCGCAGCCCCAGATAATCGGCTATGACCCAAGCGGTATGCCTATATACGGCCAGCCTATGATGTATCCGCAGCCCCAGATAATCGGCTATGACCCAAGTGGTATGCCTATATACAGCCAGCCTATTATGTATCCTCAGCAGCCGATAGGTGAATTCGGCGAGCAGCAGGCACCTATGGGCGGTATGGCTCCAATGGGCGGTATGCCCGGAATGGGCACAGCTCCCCAGAATCCATTTGCTCAGAACTACAGACAGCCCCAGCAGGCTCCTCCTCAGGAGGAAAAGCGTGTGGAGGTCCCGGATGATTTCTGGGAATTCTTCGACGGCGGCAAAAAGACCGAACACGCCGAGCCGGCAGATGATTTCTTCGGAAAGCACGATATGGGCAGTGTGTCAGCTCAGGGCATGGACGCAGGCAGACTCAGGAAGCCTGAGAGGAAAAAGGTCGATTATATGGGAGATACTCCCCTTGTTGACGCAGCAGGACTTGCCCCGAATACAGAGGCTAAGTTCAACAAGTTCTACATGAAGCAGACAGCCAATGTCAATGCAGGAGATCTCAGGGCAAAGGAGCAGACAAAGTCCCATGATTATATGGGCACAACTAAGAACGTCAATGCAGACGACCTTGATTCATATACGCAGAAACGCTCACGGGTGACTATGAGTGTGACAGAAGAGGCGGACGCAGGCCAGCTTGAGGCCTATGTACCTGAGCACCGTGAGGCTATCATGGCTCAGGCAGACCGTGCAGTTGAGGCTATGCCTAAGAAAAAGGCATTATATGCCGACGAGCTCGACGCTATAGAGCTGCCGGAATATATGCAGGCCAGAAAAACTGCAAAGGATGATACCCCGGAAATTCCCGGCTTGCCGGAAATTTAATACACCAAAATCTATCAAAAGAAAAGGAGAATCCAAATGAAGAAGTTTTTGGAAGAATTCAAAGCATTCGCACTCAAAGGTAATGTAATGGACATGGCTATCGGTGTTATCATCGGTGCTGCGTTTGGTGACATCGTTACCGCATTCACCGAGGATTTCATCAATCCTCTCATCGCCTGCATCGGCGGTGCAGAAGTCGGCGGCACTATCAAGCTCGGCGACACAGGACAGTACCTCAACTGGGGTCATTTCGTAACAGCTGTTATCAACTTCCTCATTATGGCATTCTGCATATTCCTTATGATGAAGGGTGTCAATAAGCTCATGGCTATCGGCAAGAAGAAGGAAGAAGAGAAGCCTGCTGAGCCTCCGAAGGAAGAAGTTCTCCTCACAGAGATCAGAGACCTCCTCAAGGAGAGAAAGTAATTTTACATACAAAGCAACGGGCGCACGATACGTGCGCCCGATTTTTTTAGCTTTTCTTAGCCTTTTTCTTGGATCTTTTCTCTGATCCGCCGTCTTCTCCGAGAGCCTCACGAAGCATCTTCCTGCATGGCTCAAGCTGAGCCCGGTCCTCCTCAGGGAGCTCCGGGTATTCCGATTTGCAGGACTTCATAACGTCAAGGAGTATCTCGGTAATGAGGTAGCGTGTGTACCAGCGCTGGTCACCGGGGAGTACATACCAGGGACTGTTTTTGGTGGACGTGCTGTTGATGACGTCGTTGAAGCAGTCAAGGTATGCGTCAAATTTGTCCCGGACTTTCAGGTCATCTGCGCGGAATTTCCAGTTCTTTTCGGGTATCTCAATGCGCTCCAGGAGCTGCTCTGTCTGCTCCTCTTTGGAGATATGCAGGAATATCTTCACCATGCGATAGCTGTTCTCGAAGAGGTACTGCTCGAAGTTGTTGACCTGCTGGCAGCGCTCCTTGAAGAAGGTCTTGTCATCCTTGCCGATATTGCGGTCGGACATATGGTAATGAGGTTTGATGTTCTCCACCTGAACGGTTACAAGGTCCTCGTAGTGGCTGCGGTTGAACACAGCTATCTCGCCTCTTTCCGGGACTTTCTGGTGGATGCGCCAGAGGTAGTCATGGGCGAGCTCCTCTGATGAGGGCGCTTTGAAGGAGTACACCTTGACTCCGGCTGGATTTATGCCGCTGAAAACGTTTTTGATAGAGGAGTCCTTGCCGGATGCGTCGAGTGCCTGAAGGACCACGATAAGTCCCTCTCTGCCGTCGGCATAGAACTTTTCCTGGAGCTGGGCGAGTTCCAGCTTATTTGCCTCGTACTTAGCGATTATGTCTTCTTTTTCGACATCGTCCTCCTTGCTGTTGGTAGGGAGCTTGCGGATGTCGGTCTTTTTGCCTTCTTTGATGCGGTACTTATCTGCTTTCATTTTTTCAGCCTCCTGTATATCCGGCACAGCCGGAAACATTAATATATGGATATTATACCACAATTATACGGAGGTGTAAAGAATTTTCTGCATTTTCAACAATTGAATTAAAAAGAGGAGTGACTGACATAGCCGTTCCTGTACCGCCCTTTCGTTGGCTCTGTATGCGAAAGCAGAGTAGGCCTGACCCGATGAGGGAGCGAGTTTACGAGCGGCAACGTGGCTGGGTGCAGCGTCACGCTGCCGGCAATGTGGCTGGGTGCAGCGTCACGCTGCCGGCAATGTGGCTGGGTGCAGCTCACGCTGCTGACAACTTGGCCAGTGCAGTCTTTGGCTGTTACATCCTGCCGCCGCCGAAACCGCCGTGACCGCCCATGCCGCCGCCAAAGTTTCCGCCGCCCATGCCGCCGGGACCTCCCATCATCTCGGAAGGTATCTCGGAGACCTGTGTGCCGTTGATGATGATGTTACCGCCGTTGTACTCTGCGGACTGGTCGTAGTCAAAGGAGGATGTGGGTGCTGTTATGTCGATAGTTCCGCCGTTTACGTAGATAGAACCGTTTGCGTCAACTGCATCTGTGTCACCCTGGCCCATGATTATCGTAGTCTCTCCACCGTTGAACTCTATCACTGTGCTGAGAGCTGTGCTCTTGCGGGCTGCATTTATGCCGTCGTCAGAGGCTTCGATATAGATATTTCCGCCGTTTATCTGTACGTATGTGGCTTCGATTCCCTCGGATGAGGTGATACTGAAGCTGCCGCCGTCTATCTGAACGGCTGTTGTTCCCTGTATTCCGTCGCTGGAGGACTCTATATCAAATGTGCCGTCGGCAATATATATCCAGCCAAGTGAATCATCCTCGTCGTTCTCGCAGTGGAATCCGTCCTTGCCTGTGGATATTGTAAAGCTGCCGCCGCATATGGCCATTGAATCGTTGGCTTCAACTGCATCAAGTGCGGAGGTTATATTATATGTACCGCCTGTTACCTTGAGGTCGTCCTTGCAGGAGATGCCGTTGCCGCAGAAGGATGTCACTGTAAGAGAACCCTGTCCGTTGAGCACAAGGTCGTCCTTTGAGAAGATAACTGCATCTGTATTGGTCTCTTCGTCGGAGGTGAAGTCTCCGGATACTGAAAGCGCATTTTCAGTTCCCTCAGCAGAGGTCACAAAGCACTTGTCTGCGCTTACAACATATATAGCCGGGAAGTCCTCATTTGTTATGGAAACTCCGCTGAGTACGAGCTGTACCTTTGCTTCGCTGCCTGCGTCAACTCTGACAGTACAGTCATTTGCAGAGCCGGAGAGAACGTAGGTGCCGGCTTCTGTTATGTCTATCGTACCGCCGTCAGAAACCTCCAGAGAAACTGCGTCTGAAAGGTCGGGAGTCTGGAGGAGGTCACGGTCGGAGAAGAGGTCTGCTGTATCAAGGACTCCGCTGTCATAAGAGGAATATGCCACTGATACTGCATTGCTGCTGCTGCCTGTATCCTCTGAAACTGCGCTGCTGCTCTCTGTAGGAGTCTCGGAAGCTGCTGCGGTCTCTGCTGCTGTGGACTCCTCAGTTACTGTCTGAGAGCTTTCGGAAACAGAGAGGGATGTATTCTCATACTCGCTGCATCCGACTGCTGCGGAGAGGAGCATTGCCATGATAGTGATACCTGCTAAAGTTTTCTTAATGTTCATCATAAATTCTCATCCTTTCAAATAAAGCACCCTGTTCCCTTTTTTCGTTTTTTTATCTCTATGCTTAGATTATATACCCCATTTATGTGGAGAGTCGTATTGAAAAGTGAAAAACTACCGAAATAATCGTGATAGTACGCTGCAGATCTCGCCGGATACTTGACAGAACTGTGAAATCATGCTATAATACGGTTGTCAGCAATGACCGACAGTTCGTTTGCGCCATCCTGTCGGAAAACAAAACCAGGGCATCCGGTAAGCACAGTATAGCTGTGCCTATATTTCTGTGGATGCATCTGCGCTGGCAGATGCTTTTTTCATCCAGGCGCAAAGGAGGAAATAAAATGTACTATTTAAAGACCTCCGCTGCTTTTGACAGCGCCCATTTTCTGGCAGGCTACCACGGCAAATGCGCCAATATCCACGGCCACCGCTGGGTGCTGGAAATAATGCTTGAAAGCAGCGGCCTTCAGGAGTCCGGAGAAAAAAGAGGGATGCTCATGGACTTCGGAGATGTTAAAAAGACTCTGCGGAGCCTTGCACGAAGCTACGACCACGCACTCATATATGAGAGGGAAAGCCTCAGACCTGCGACACTTGCCGCTCTGAATGAAGAGGGATTCAGGCTGATAGAGGTGCCATTCCGTCCGACTGCTGAGAATTTTGCAAAGCATTTCTATGAGATACTCTCAGGGGGAGGACTCCCTCTGAAAAGCGTGACTGTATACGAAACACCCGACAACTGCGCCGTATATGAGCCGGAGGTGTGAATATGTTCCCCGTTGCTGAAAAATTCGTTAGCATAAACGGAGAGGGGACCCGTGCAGGTGAGCTCGCCGTATTTATAAGATTTACCGGCTGCGACCTCAGATGCAGCTACTGTGATACTATGTGGGCAAATGTGCCTGGAGCTGACTATGATGACCTTTCCGCTGAGGAGATACTGAGCTATGTCCTGAGCACAGGAGTCACAAATGTCACTCTCACAGGCGGAGAGCCGCTTTTGCAGAAAGAGCTCCCTGTACTCACTGACCTGCTGCTCTCATCAGGGCTCCGTGTGGAGATAGAGACCAACGGCAGTCAGCCTATAGCGGCACTTGCAGAGCGTGTGTGCAGACCGGTGTTCACTATGGACTATAAGCTGCCGTCAAGCGGTATGGAGGATAAAATGTGCCGTGAGAACTTCGGACATCTGGAAAAATGTGACACCGTGAAGTTTGTCTCCGGCAGCATGGAGGACCTTGAACGTGCCGCTCATATAATAGAAAAACATCATCTGACTGAGAGATGTCATGTGTATATAAGTCCCGTTTTCGGGAAAATAGAGCCTGCCGATATAGTTGATTTCATGAAGGGCAGGCAGCTCAACGACGTAAGGCTGCAATTGCAGCTCCATAAATTCATCTGGCCGCCGGAGCAGAGAGGAGTCTGAAATGGATACAAAAGCAATCGAATATCACGTAAGAGGGATACTGGAGGCTCTCGGCGAGGACCCTGACAGAGAGGGCCTTATAGACACTCCACGCAGAGTTGCAAGGATGTATCAGGAGGTGTTTGAGGGCATAGCCTATACAAATCACGACATCGCAGAGATGTTCGGCAAGACTTTTGAAGTCACCCCCTCTGAGAACTCTGAAACAGCCGTAGTTATGCGGGATATATCTGTATTCAGCTACTGCGAGCACCACCTTGCGCTGATGTATGATATGTATGTCAACGTTGCATACATCCCCAGAGGCCGTGTCCTCGGACTCAGCAAGATAGCAAGGATATGTGACATGGCAGCAAAGAGGCTCCAGCTCCAGGAGAGGCTCGGCAGTGATATTGCTGAGATAATCTCCGAGGCAGCAGGTACTCCGGATGTGGGAGTGCTGATAAGGGGCTCACATAGCTGCATGACTGCAAGGGGCATAAAGAACGTCCCCGCACAGACAGTCACAAGGACCTACTGCGGAGCTTTCCGGACTGACGGAGAGCTGAAAAAGATGATAGAATAAAACATCAGATATGTCGGAAATCCGGGCCGGAGGGACAGTGTACCTCCGGCACCCTTTGACTATATAAGGAGAATACTATGAAAGCACTCGTTCTTCTCAGCGGAGGCGTTGACAGCGCCACCTGTCTGGGACTTGCTATAAAAAACTACGGCGCTGAAAACGTCATCGCCCTTGCTGTCTACTACGGCCAGAAGCACAGCCGTGAGCTGGATGCTGCCGGGAAGGTCGCTGAATATTACGGCATAAAGCTGAAAAAGCTGGACCTCGCCCTTATTTTTGCCGATTCTGACTGCTCCCTCCTCCAAGGCTCCGACCAGGAGATACCTCAGGAGAGCTATGCGGCTCAGCTCGAAAAGACCGGCGGAGCTCCTGTTTCTACCTATGTCCCCTTCCGCAACGGACTCTTCCTGTCCTCTGCCGCAAGCATAGCGCTTGCAAATGACTGCTCGGTCATTTACTACGGAGCTCACAGTGATGATGCTGCCGGAAATGCCTATCCCGATTGCAGCTCTGACTTCAACGACGCTATGAACAGGGCTATATTCCTTGGCAGCGGTCAGCAGCTCAGAGTTGAGGCTCCGTTCGTAAGCATGACCAAGGCTGATGTAGTACGTACCGGACTTGAGCTCGGAGTACCCTATGAGCTCACATGGAGCTGCTATGAAGGCGGAGATAAGCCTTGCGGAGTCTGCGGCACCTGCCGTGACAGAGCGGAGGCCTTCCGTCTCAATGGAGTCACCGACCCTGCAATGAAAGGAGAATGACAATGAGCAGAGATATGAACAGCGAAAGAGGAGACATCACCCTGCTGGGCGAGAAGAATACTGTCTACCTCACCGACTATTCCCCGGATGTGCTGGAGACCTTCCCTAACAAGCACCCCGAAAATGACTATTTCGTCAAGTTCAACTGCCCTGAATTCACAAGTCTCTGTCCTATCACCGGACAGCCGGACTTTGCAACTATATACATATCATATATCCCAGATGTGAAAATGGTCGAGAGCAAGTCACTGAAGCTCTATCTGTTCAGCTTCCGCAACCACGGAGACTTCCACGAGGACTGCGTGAACATCATAATGAAGGACCTCATAAAGCTCATGGACCCCAAATACATCGAAGTATGGGGAAAATTCCTGCCCAGAGGAGGACTTTCCATAGACCCCTACTGTAACTACGGCAGACCCGGCACAAAGTGGGAGAAGCTCGCCTGGGACAGACTTGCACACCATGATATGTACCCGGAGCAGGTAAACAACCGCTGATAACAGGCTGATTTCCGATATTTCAGGATATGCCACATTCCAAAAAGGAGGAAAAGCAATGCAGGATAAAGGACCGTATCTTTGCTTTGCAGACTTTGAATTCACCTGCGGAAGTCCGGCTCATCGGCTGAAAAGCGAGATGCTTTCAGTAGGGCTGGTCATCTGCGACAGTGAACACAATATAATAGAGACCTTTTACTGCACCGCCAGACCTAACCGTTTCCCTAAGCTGACCAGTCAGTGCAAGCGTCTGACTCATCTTACACAGTCGGAGATTAATAATTCTCCGGACAGTGAGGCGGTACTGGAGAGAGTTACCGCTCTTATGGACAAGTACTCCGCATCAGAGCTTTGCGTATGGGGGAATTTTGACAAGCCGGGACTGGTCTCAGACCGCCGGCAGCATATACAGTTCAGGAAGCCGCATCACAATATAGATGCAGTCTGTTCTGCAATAACCGACATCCAGGACAGGATGGTCAGGGAAATGGGACTGCCACAGGCAGTGAGCATAGAGGAGCTTGCATCAGTTTTTGGCTATATCCCGTCTAATGGCACCTTCCACAATGCACTTAACGATGCTGAGGCTCTCTTTACCATACACAAGGCAGTGGTCAGCGGGGAATTCCGAAGCAGTCAGAAGTTTGCAGAGCTCCGTCAGGAGCGCCTTGACCGTATGGCGGCAGTGAAGGCTGCTCAGGAGGAAAGGCGCCGGGAGATAGCTCTTTCATATGAGCTTTCTCAGGAGGAGAAGGAGTACTACGAGTCGGCAGTACGTGAGGGACGGGATAAGACCGTCAGAAAGTTCATACAGCTCCGCTCAAAGCTGGTCAACTCCTTCACACGCTACTCTGATGAGAATGACTTCGTGATGATAGTCTATGACCAGCCACGTCGGATAAGGATAATGCCACGTTCAAGGTATACAAGGCAGAAGAGCCAGGGAGCGCTGAAAACTGAATTTTTTGCCCGTGAGGATGCCGGAAGATTTATTATCCGTGAATGTGAAGAGTCCCTGAGCTGACCATAGTTTAAGAGCGTCAGCGTGAATGGGTCCGAAATCACGCTGGTACCGCCCTTTCATCGGTGCTGTAAGCGAAAGCGGAATAAGCCTTTGCCGGCGAGTGAGCGAGCGCAGCAAGCGCCAACGTGAAAAGCCCAGCCTTCGGCTGGTATGGGCAAGTTTCACAATTTTTGGAAAAAATACTTTTTCTTAACAAAAATATCATTTACAAATCATTCCATATATGCTATAATATACCCACAAATACACAAAGAGACGGGAGTATGATCCCGCACAAAAGACAAAGGAGAGATGTTACTATGAAGAAGCTACTCAGTTTATCAATGGCAGCACTGTTCATAGTGAGCTGCGGCGCAGGCTGCGGAAAGAAGGACGACAGTTCCTCGGAGAAGGAGCCAAGTAAGTTCGCAGGGAAGTGGGAATGTGAGAAAATGGCGTGGAATGGCGCCGAAATGACTAATTTCCTCGGTACCCCGGTGAACGTTATGCTCCAGGCAGAGCTCACTGATGACGGACAATTTATCGCACATTCAGCTATGGAGGACTCCGTAGATGCCGAAAACAGTGGTTCCTGGAAGGAACTCAGCGACGATAAGATCGAAATAACAGGTACTTTAAACGGAGAGGAGCAGACCCTCGAACTGGAATATAAGGACAATATGCTGGTCGGTGACATCAGCGAGAGCGGCATGAACGTTCAGGTATTCCTCGTAAAGGTCGATGAGTTCACAGAGTATGACCCCTCCGCTGACAGCAGCAGCTTTGACCTCAGCGGTCTGGATTTCAGCCTGGACCATACATCAGACATCAATATGGAATTTACTCTCGACGATATAGACTTCGACTTTGCATCATCAGATTTTGCATCATAAAGAAAAGCCCGCATTATGCGGGCTTTTTTCATCATTATTCAGACCCGGCGCAGATAGCGTGAGGTCTTTTTTCTTTTCTTCTTCTCATACATAACGGAGTCTGCCTTGGTGATGAGGCTGAAAAGCGTGACATTTTCCCCTACCTCGGTCACTATGGTGCCGATGCTGGCCTCTATCTGGTAAGGCTTTCCGATAGCTCTGTTGATGTTCTCAAGCTGCTTATGGAAGTTGGATTCCAGCAGGACTCCGTCATCGTCTGTGCTGCCGGAGCCTACTATGATGAACTCATCTCCGCCGAAACGGGCACATATCTTGTCATCGGTGCAGCAGTCGCTGATTACCTGGGCAAGATGCTGAAGAGCAAAGTCGCCCTCTTTGTGGCCGTAGTTGTCATTTATCAGCTTCAGGCCGTCCATGTCGATGAAGGATATGAGTAGCTTTGACCCCTCATCCAGACACTTTCTGAACAGAGCATCGGCAGCTCTGACAAAGCCGTTGCGGTTGTAGATATTGCAGAGCTGGTCGTTGACGTAAAGACGGTCGAGCTCATGGATCATGCTGTTGAGACTTATCAGCTTTCGGATGTTCTCCATAGAGTTGCTGATGTTGAGCATTATGGAGTGGCAGAGCATACTTTTCAGCGGAAAATCGCTGTTTGTGATTATGTAGTATCCCAGGCAGTTCTCCCGGTAGTGCAGCGGAAGGAAGTAGCTTATGTTACCGCCGGTGACCATTGGAACAGGGTACATATTCGAGCAGGGAAAACTATCCACACTGCTTGTGTGCTCTCCGCTTATTATCAGGGGAGCTATCATGTTTTCGGTATAAGTGCCGTCTGTATCATGGTTATCGCTGCTGTAGGCTCTGTCCCAGTCCTCACAGAGACATATGCAGAATTGTTCGCAGTCTATCTCACGGACAAATTCGCCTATCGTCGCCAGTTCTTCATCAACGGTCTCGGTCTCTGCAAGGGAAGTAGTCATGCGGTTGAGGAGTGAGACATCGCTTCTCCAGCGGTTTATCAGGCTGTAGGTGCTTCTCATGTACTCGTCGGCAGTGAGGTCAGCCTCAGCAGTACAGCCGCAGCTTCCGGTAAACACCGGTGAAGCATTAAGTATGACCTCCCGTTCCTGAGGATTTCCTGTTAGCTCTTCAAGTATCAGCTTACAGGCAGTATAGCCGGCCTCGTTAATGGGACGCTTAACAGTCGTAAGGGCCGGGCGGTGGTGACGGGCATTGTATATATTGTCGAAACCAGTCACTATTATGTCCTCCGGGATGCGGTATCCTGCGCTTTCAAGCTCCTCAGCTGCGGCAAGGGCCATAGCGTCGTTGGCACAGATAATGGCATCAGGGTCGGA
This sequence comes from Ruminococcus flavefaciens, assembly GCA_902762855.1. GTDB lineage: Bacteria > Bacillota > Clostridia > Oscillospirales > Ruminococcaceae > Ruminococcus > Ruminococcus flavefaciens_V. The sequence continues at coordinate 32,363 of CACWPR010000009.1, read as the reverse complement.
AAGTCCCATACGGCAGAATGCCTTAACTGCATTTCGGCCGTCGGCGGCCCTGAAATCACCGAAAAATACTCTTCTGGCGTCCAGCGGAAGGCTGTGCTGAGCCATTACCGCCAGGAAGGTCTCGTATCTGTCCTCGGCCTCCGGGTTAGAGAGGGGACCTGAGATGTAGTTGATAGTCTTTGCTCCGTGTACCTCGATAACGTGGTTCACTATTTCAGCCATTGCCTTTTTATTGTCTATGCGGACGTTGAAAAAGTGCGGAGAGCCGTTCCAGTCCAGGGCAGCGGCAGGAAGTCCGGAGGAGGTAACACGCTTTATCAGCTTTTCCTTCTCGGACTCGTCGCTTATTGTATTGTTCAGAAGGATGACACCGTCTAAACGGTGATAGTTGATAAGGTCATAGATCTTATATTCGCCCTCATCATACCTGCTGTTGGAGATAACTCCGCCGAATGCGGCAAAGCATGAGATGTTGGCATTATATTCCTTTGCACAGGCAATGATGCCCTCCATGACCTCGTTCTGGTATTCTTCATCTATGCCTGCGATGATAACTGCTATCTCTTTTATTTTTTTGTCCATAGTCGCCTCCTCTGGGCTTGAACGAAATTGCTTTACTAACATTATAAAACAAGATCCAGCAAAAATCAAGGCATGAATTGCGAAATATCAGTCAATTTTTTGTCATGGCGTGACAAATGCAAAAGGACTGCACAAGGCAGTCCTTTTGATCATTCCTCTGGTTCTTTTATCTCTCCTACAATGGGGAGGGGGTCGATGCCCTGACGGGTATAGTAGTCGCTGAGTGCGGACCTTACTGCCTGTTCAGCCAGAACGGAGCAGTGTATCTTCACTGCCGGGAGGCCATCCAGAGCTTCAACAACTGCCTGATTTGTCAGCTTTAAGGCATCGTCGATGGACTTGCCCTTTATGAGCTCGGTAGCCATGGAGGAAGTGGCTACAGCAGCGCCGCAGCCGAAGGTCTTGAACTTGGCATCAGTGATGATACCGTCGTCGATTTTAAGGTACATCTTCATGATGTCGCCGCACTTGGCATTTCCTATCTCACCGACACCGTCGGCATCCTCTATCTCGCCTACGTTTCTCGGATTTGAAAAGTGGTCGAGAACTTTTTCACTGTATAACATAAAATTCGCTCCTTTATAATTTCGTGTTGATGCGTTTTATCATTCGTACTTTTCGCCCTTCATCATCTTTTCCCATACCGGTGACATAGACCTGAGCCTGTCCACTACCCTGGGGATGACTTCAAGGATGTAGTCAATGTCCTCGTCTGTCACGTCCTCCTCGATAGAGAGTCTTAGTGAGCCGTGGGCTACCTCATGCTTCAGTCCGATAGACAGCAGTACATGAGAGGGGTCCAGTGAACCGGATGTGCAGGCAGAGCCGGATGATGCACAAATACCGTTGAGGTCCAGCATGAGGAGAAGTGATTCTCCCTCGATTCCCTCGATAGATATGTTCAGATTTCCCGGCAGACGCTTGTCCCTGTCGCCGTTGAGACGGGTGTAGGGAAGCTGGAGGATGCCGTCGATAAGGCGATTCCTTCTGGGAGTGATTATCGCAGCTTTTTCAGCAATATTTCTTGTGGCAGCCTCGATAGCGACACCCAGTCCCACGATAGCAGGAACGTTCTCAGTACCGGCTCTTCTGTTTCTCTCCTGAGCTCCGCCGTGGATGAGGTTGGGAAGAGTTATCCCCTTTCTCACATAGAGAGCACCGATACCCTTCTGAGCGTGTATCTTGTGTCCGGAGAGAGACAGCATATCTATGCCCTGTTTTTTAACATCTATTTCCACATGACCAACAGCCTGGACAGCGTCAGTGTGGAAAACAACGCCCTTCTCGTGGCAAACCGCAGCTATCTCTTCTATAGGCTGGATAGTGCCTATCTCGTTGTTGGCATACATGATAGTTACCAGACCTGTGTCCTCACGGATAGCCTTTCTTACGTCCTCAGGGTCTATGAGACCCTTATCACTTACGGGGACGTATGTTATCTCAAAACCGTGTTTTTCCAGATATTCGCAGGTATGGAGCACTGCATGGTGTTCAAATACTGATGTTATGATGTGCTTTTTTCCCTTTTTGGCCATATTCTCAGCCATGCCCTTGATAGCCCAGTTATCGGACTCGGAGCCGCAGCTTGTGAAGAATATCTCCTTAGGCTCAGCGCCGAGAGCCTTTGCAACTTTTTCTCTTGCATCCTCAACGTCACGCTGAGCGTCACGGCCCAGCTTGTAAATGCTTGACGCATTTCCGAAGGCAGTGCGGAAGTGAGGGAGCATTGCGTTCAGGACTTCCTCAGAAACGGCGGTAGTAGCGGCATTATCGGCATATATGAATCTTTTTTCCATGGGAAAAGCCTCCTTATTTTGAATATATATCCCTTTGTTCAACAGCCAGTCTGTCGCAGCGCTCATTTTCAGGGTGTCCGGCATGGCCCTTTACCCAGTTGAATGTGACCTTGTGCTTTTCAAGCAGAGGCAGCAGCCTCTCCCAGAGGTCAACGTTCAGCGCAGGCTTTTTGTCGGACTTTATCCAGTTCTTTTTCTTCCAGCTATAGACCCAGCCTTTTGTAACGCTGTCTACAACATATCGGCTGTCGGTGGTGAGTACCACCTGACAGGGTTCTTTCAGAGCCTCCAGAGCGGTAATGACTCCCAGGAGCTCCATGCGGTTATTGGTAGTGTTTGCATCGCCGCCGGAAAGCTCCTTTTCGGTCTTTCCATAGCGGAGCACAACACCGTATCCGCCGGGGCCGGGGTTGCCGCTGCAGGCGCCGTCAGTAAAAATCTCAACAGTCTTGATAAGATCCACTCCTTCATCAGATGAGACGGCCTGTCATCATCTATTTTAGCTTATTTTTCATTAAAAAGGTCATCTGTTAACTTAGTGAAACCATATGAATAGTTAGTTTACGCAAACTACCACATGAAATCCACATCCGGGGCCTTTACCATGTTTATCTCCGGCTCAGGCTGGAGGACTTCCTCTTTTTCCAGTGCCTTAGCCAGTTCTTCTATTTCCACAAGCTCGTGGAAGTAGTCGTTCAGCGGCTGGACCTGCCGGAAAACTTCCGCTGCGTGTTCAGCTACTTTCCGGCTGTATAGCTCCTCAGGACTGCTGACTTTGACATAGGCGCTGAGTCCTTTTTTCAGGAAGAAACGCTCGGCCTCCGGGACAGTACACGGCTTTTTCCGTTTGTATTCCTCTCCGCCGATAGTCAGTCCGCAGTTATCTTCCAGGTCTGAGACCATTCTGAGGAAAGGCTCAGGGTTCTCGGTGAGCTGACTGCGGAATCTCTCCATTACAGCGGCCTCAGGCTTTGAGATGCGGAAACCGAACTCCGCCCCTTCTGGTGAGAGCTCAAAATACAGTGTGGGAGTCCTGTTCCAGTACCATGCCTCATAGCGGACGTATATCCACATGACGTCCCGGTAGTGGAGGTAGGGCGGAAATTTATCGTCACGGTAGATGCGTCCCACTTTGTACATCATTCCTTCAACATCAGAAAATGGGGCAAAGAGCTCCTCGCCCAGAGCCTTCAAAGGCTCCTGTATCTTCTCTGTGTATATCTGTTTTCTGGGCTCGAACCACTCCTTGTTGTTGTTGAGCCTGATGCCGAGGAGGAAGTCCAGGGCATCTTTTGAAAAACCTTGAAACATAGCTGTTCACCGTTCCTGACAGAATTTGCAGTTATCTGATATGCAGCAGCAGGCCAATGTCCTGTAGAGCTGCAAGGCATTCAGATAGTATATAGGCAACACCGCACAAAGACCGCCTGACGTCTTTGTGCGGTATTGCCTATAATGAATATTATATCATAGTGTGACTGATTTTTCAAGTGACTCAAAAAGTGGGCTCTGTAAAAGAGAATTTGTAAAATACATTTCCGAGAACATAGCCAACATTTCCCGGCAATATAGTCCTAATTTCTCCTGATTCTTTTCCACATGGCTCCTTAAAAGTTTTCCACACGCTGTTGAATTACCTGTGGAATCAAATGTTCGCTGGTGGAAAAATCTGTTGAAAAGGTGGAAAACAACGTAAAATCAAGTTTTTTACAAGGTGGAAAAGTTGAATCAGATGTGGATAATCGGGGAAAATGTGTAAACAATAAAAATACGTTGTGGAAAATGGCTCCACAACCAATCTGAAAAAAGGATATGATTTGTATGAAAAGACTTTTAGCAATATGCTCCATATTATTTACCGTTTGTGCAACCTTCACAGCCTGCGGCTCCGGAGATACCACCTATGACTCCAATAGTGACAGTTCATCAGTCATCGACGAAAGGTCCCACAGAGACGATTCCATCAAGGACCACGCTGAGGACGCTGTTGACGGAGTAGGTGAGGCAGGTGAGGAGCTCATCGAGGGTGCTACTGACGCTGCCGGCGACATTATCGACGGTCTTGACGGCGAGGACGACTCCTCCCGCAGCCACCGTACTACCACTACCTCACGCCGGAACAGATAAGGTACAAAATTAAGGGACGCACTATAAGTGCGCCCCTGTTTACATTTATATAGCTTCTCTCTCAGACATGAGCCTTTATGTATGGGATGACCTCTTCACGGGGAATATCCAGGGCATAGGCGAACTCGTCATAGAGGATGTTCTCGGCATCGTGGAGTGTCCTTTCATCTGCCGAATGAAGGTGCTTATGCTGGGATTCAAGCTCCTGTTTGCGGAGGTACAGGGTCTTGATGAGCTTGACCAGCTCACGGCGGTCACCGCTGTCAAGTATCTTTCTGTACTCCTCCTTGCGCCGGGGCTCGTCCTCTATCCAGACAGAACCCTCCTCAGGCATTACGCTGATGAGCTCTTCCACCTCGCTCCGGGAGCAGACCTTCCTCATTTTTTCCGTCAGGACGCTGTTTGCTGTAGGGACATAGAAAGTGTTCTTGCTGTCCCCGACGGGTCTGAGTATATAGTATTCCACATCCTCTCCGCTGAAATCACGCTTTTCAATGGCGGTTATAATGCAGACTCCGTATGTTGCATAAACCACAGCCTGGCCGGTCTCGTACATTTTTAGCACCTCCAATTAAAAATAAAGGGCCTGCTTTCAGACAACCGGATTTACGTCCAAAAGAGGCTACACGTTGATATACATTTATTATATCATATTTATATGCAAAATGTCATAGGCATATTTGCCAAAACATGATGTTTAAATTTGTCAAACACGCTCAGGCACAGGAAAGAGTTTTTCCGACAAATATTTTAATTCAGATTTATTGACATCCGGAGTTTTATGTTATATAATATAAGGAGCATCAAAAACTCCCTATTCTACTATTACAGGAGGTAACATCATGTTTTGCACTAACTGCGGTTCGCAGGTAACAGACGACGCTAAGTTCTGCCCGTCCTGCGGTAATAAACTCGGCGCACCTGATTTTCCGGCCGCTCCTGCCCCGGAGACCCCGGCGTCCATAGACGCTCTCTCAGAGGCTACTGCATATCTGCCGGAAAACGACCCTGATACATTCAGCAGCAGCCCTTCCCCTGTTGAGGACTTCTCCTCTGCTCCGGAACCGGAGGCTCCTTCTGAGCCGGCCAGTACCACATCAGGAAATGTGCTGTTCTTAGGCAATCTTGGCCACCACCACGAAGAGGAGGACCTTCCTGTGGACGAGCCTTCCGATATCCCTGAAACTCCTGCCGAGGACATCCTCAGCATAAACGATGATATACTCACTTCCACAGAGGACTCTTTTGATATGGGACTGAGCAGCGTCAGCGAGCCTGAGCCGGCTGCTGACATTTTCTCCGAAACAGGGCTTACCGGCGACATCAGCAATAAGTCTGCGGATGATGTGTCCTCATTCAGTTCCTCAGACAGCAGCCTCGGCTATGACAGCTCCTCTGACACTTTCTCATCTCCTGTGAGCAATTCCATTGCAGATGACAACTCAACGCTCTACATAAACGACGAGCCTGAGATACCGGTGCCAGAACCTGTACCGGACTACAGCAGTCCTATCCCGGACAGCGGGTATAACTCCGGTTACAATGCTGCTAACAGCGACAACTATGACACCATAAACATACCGGCTGCTGAACCGGATAACAATATGTACGGCGGAGCTCCCGTACCTCCTCCGCAGTATGACCGGTTTGCACCAAACGGCTATGGTCAGGCACCTGCGCCCGACCCCGGTTACGGTCAGCCTGTACAGCCTTATCCTGCACCTGCACCGGCAGTTCCTCAGTCTGAGGCAGCTCCGGCTGCTAAAAAGGTAGGCGGCGGAAGGATATTCGGAGCATCTATCGTGGTGTTCTTTGCAATGGTATTCCTTCTGACACTCAGCTTTGCAGTATGCGTTAAATTCGGCGCATCCGGCAGTATCCTGAGAAAGCGCATCGAAAAGCTCAACAAGAATACCGTCCTCAGCGCAGAGTACGAGAATGATGAAATGTCCAACAACATCTACAAGACTATCGGTTTCAGAAACGTAACTCACGGAAATGCCTCCGAGAAGGACTTCAAGGAGTATCTCTCCAAGTCCAATATGCTGGAATTCATCGGTGAGAATGTTGAAAGCTACGCAAAGTACATAATGGAAGGCAAGGGCAAGGACCCCTCAATAACCTCCCAGGACATAAAGACAGACTTCTTCAAGGCAAACAATGACGTTGCAAGTGATGTTTTCGACTATCCTCTCGACAAGGACGAGCTCAACACCATTCAGGAGCGTATGGAGAAAAACGATGTTGATGAGGCCCTCTCCGTCAAGGAGTGGAACAAGAAGGCAGGATTTGACCTCAAGAATGTGAACTATGCTCTCTCCTATGTCACAATGGGTATACTTCTCGCACTGGTCATCGTACTTCTGATATGGATAGCAATAATCGTTGACAAGCGTGGACGTCACGTACTGGCATTCTTCGGCAACTGCCTGTTCTACCCCGGATTTCTGCTCTTTATCTCCGGACTGGCAGCACTGGGCGGATGTTCTGTCGCTTACGCAATAACCAGCGAGCTCCTGTTCTACATCATCCCCAATGTATTCTTCTGGTTCAGCATCTGGGCCGTAGCAGTAGGCTGCGGTGAGATGCTCCTCGGTCTCATCTTCAAGAAGGCCGCAAAGATCAAGAAGCGCAAGGAAAAGGCAGCCGCTCAGCAGGTACAGGCACCTGTACAGGCTCCCGCATATAATATGTAATAAGAAAGGGTACGCAGAGATGCGTACCCTTGATTTTATAATAAGGCATAGAAAAAGGGTACACATCGTGTACCCTTTGAAATTCATATCAGCTATCAGAGCTTATTCTTCTCGTCCTCAATGAGTTTTATGAGGTCATCGACGGACATATCGGAAGTGGACTTCTTAGCCGAACTGCTCTTCTTCAGAATATCTGAAATGTCGGGAGTGCTGCTCTTTTTAGGAGCTGCGGCAGGCTGTGCGGACTGACTTCTGAGAGGAGTTGTCTTGGGGATGTCGTTTCTGGACATCTCAGCAAGCTGAGCCTTGGGAAGAACTCCTGTGATGTCTGATGCAGACTCAACAGGCTGCTGGGGAGTGCTTGTAGCCTTTATGCTGAATGAGCCTGTACGTTCTGCCTCTGCGGTCTTTCTGAGCATTTCCTCTCTCAGAGCGTCGGCTGTAGGTGCAGTTGAAGAGCTGGCGCTGACATTTCTTGCAGCAAATGTGGACTCTGCGCTGCGCTGTGCCTTGAACTGCATTGTACGCTCCTTCTCTTTCTGGTAGGGAGAATCGGGGTTGACCTTTTTCTGGCTGAAATTCTCAGCAATGGACATCTTCTTGCGCTCCAGCTCGTCGCTTGGAGGAAGCTCCTGATTTGCCTCGAAGAGGGGATTTCCTGTTTTTGCATGGGACCTTGCGCCCTCTCTGCCCTTTGCATCTTCATCGTACTCGTAGAAGTCGAAGTTTTCGTCGTCGAAGTCATCTGCCTTAGTGGAGGCTATCTTAACGATAAGGAATATTACAAGTATCACGCAGGGGAGGATGAGCTCAAGGAGTATTCCGGGGATGCTTTTAGTGAAGGTGATGAACTCGCCGAGAGCCTTGCTTTCAGGATATCCGGTAGCGATAGCGACTATCTTGTCTTTGGTGATATTCTCCTCATCAACGGCAGTTGCGTTGGCAGTGGAGTACTTCTCGGTGCCGTCCTCAGTGGTTATGACATCGTTTATGCTCCTTATTGTCAGCTTATCGGGAGAGCTTGAAGGGTAGCAGATGACGATGTCCCTTTTAAGGATTGAGTCATTGTTTACCTCCTTGGCGATGAGTGCCGCACCGGGTGTTACTGTATTGCCGAGGTCCTCGCCGTCACCTACGATGTAGATGTATCTGCCGAAGAGATGGGCGGGCTGGCCGCCGGAAAATTTAATATTTACAAAAACTGAAATACCTATGAAGAGAATGCATATAACTATTATAAATACTTTAAGCGGTGAAAAACTTTTTTTCTGTTCCATAAGAGATCACTTTCCTTTTCTTCATTTTGTTTGTCTATATTTTTCTACACGATATGTTCCTCCGGATAATTCCGGAGCAATGCCATAAAATATGGGCATAGAGATATTATACCACATATTCCAGCAGATTTCAAATGTTTTTGAAGTTATATTTTTAAAATATGTCAGAAATAGTATCTCACTGTAATTTTATGGCAGATATGCACAAAGTTTAGCACTGAAATACCGCATTATCGTCACTGTGCACAATGAGCGTCACCTGCTTTTTGGCAGTCTATACGAAGTTTTTACCGATTTTCCGCAAAGTGTAAATTTAGTGGACAAATATTTGTTGAAATATACAGTTGAAAAATTTGTGAAAACATAGTATAATTGAAATATATACCACTTGTAATTTTATTTCCAGGTGCAAGGCTGTTATTGGCTGTAGACTGTTGGAAGTAATATACAGAAAGTATTATAGCCGCTCAGCGGCAGAATGGAGATTTTATATGGCACCGAAAAAGACAAACCCTCTCATGGACATCATCAAGGAGGAGTTCCCCAAGAAGCTCCAGCTTCTTTACAGCGTTTCCCCTGAAGAGGCTTCAGACAAGCAGGTCTATCATGTTCTCTCTTCTATAATCGTTGAGATACTCGGCTCGAAGAGACAGAGCTTCATCAACCGCACTCATTCTGTGGGCGGTAAGCAGATATACTATCTTTCAATGGAGTTCCTTATGGGACGCTCCCTCAAAACAAGCCTCTATAACCTCGAACTTGCCGACAGCGTAAAGGCTATGCTCAAGCAGTTCGATATAAACCTCGATAAGATATATGAGTACGAGCCCGACGCCGGTCTCGGAAACGGCGGCCTCGGACGTCTTGCTGCCTGCTATCTGGACGGCCTTGCTACAGAGGGATTCCCTGCAATGGGTTATTCTATCTGCTACGAGTACGGTATCTTCCAGCAGAAGCTGGAGGACGGCTGGCAGACAGAGCTCCCCGATAACTGGCTCCCCGGCGGCTCAGTATGGCTGGTGCCTAAGCCTGAGCTGGCTATAGATATCCACTTCGAGGGCGATCTTCAGGAATACTGGGATAATCAGTACCACTATATCTCCCATGTAAACTATAATACCGTTGTTGCTACACCTTATGATATGTATGTATCAGGCTACGGCGGAGAGGGAGTTTCCGTACTTCGTCTCTGGTCCGCTAAGGCTCCTAACTTCAACATGGAGATGTTCAATAAGGGCAACTACGAGAAGGCTCTGGCTCAGAACTCTATCGCCAATGCTATCTCTAAGGTACTCTACCCCAACGACAACCACCTGGAGGGCAAGAGCCTCCGTCTCCGTCAGCAGTACTTCCTCTGTGCCGCATCTGTGGGCGACATCGTAAATACCCACATGAACGTTTACGGCACTCTTGAGAACCTGGCTGATAAGGTGGCTATCCATATCAATGATACTCACCCCACACTTGCTATCCCTGAGCTCATGAGGATACTCCTTGATGACTGCGGCTATGGCTGGGATCAGGCCTGGGATATCGTTACCCGCACCTTCGCCTACACTAACCATACTGTTATGGCTGAGGCCCTGGAGAAATGGGATGTTAATCTTGTCAAGACTGTTATCCCGAGAATATTCTCTATCATCGTTGAGATAAACAACCGCTACTGCCAGTCTCTTATGGAGAGAAACGGCTACGACAGTGCCAAGACTACACGTATGTCTATCATCAAGGATAACCAGATACACATGGCTACCCTCTGCGTTGCTGCATCACACAGCGTAAACGGCGTATCCAAGCTCCACTCTGAGATAATCAAGGAGTCCGTATTCCACGATGAGTACGAGAACACTCCTGAGAAGTTCAAGAACGTTACCAACGGTATCGCATACAGAAGATGGCTCACTCAGTCCAACCCCGGCCTGACAAAGCTCCTCTCCGATACTATCGGCAAGAAGTTCATCAAGGACGCATCAGAGCTTGAAAAGCTCAGAAAATATGAGAACGACGAAGAGATACTTGACAAGCTCCTTGATGTAAAGAAGCAGAGCAAGGAGAGCTTTGCAAAATATGTCAAGAGAGAGTGCGGCTTCGCCCTCAACACTGACAGCATCTTCGACGTACAGGTAAAGCGTCTCCACGAGTACAAGAGACAGCACCTCAACGTGCTCAACATACTCACAGATTACGCTTATCTCCTCAACAACCCGGATGCACCTTTCACTCCCAAGACCTACATCTTCGCTGCAAAGGCTGCTCCCGGCTACTACCTTGCTAAGCAGATAATCAAGATGATCTGGGCTATCTCCGAAGAGATAAGAAAGAACCCCAGAATAAACCAGAAGCTCCAGGTAGTATTCCTTGAGAATTACTGTGTAACTCTCTCCGAGCACCTTATGCCTGCCGCTGACATTTCCGAGCAGATATCTCTTGCCGGTACTGAGGCATCTGGTACAGGCTGCATGAAGCTCATGCTCAACGGTGCTATCACACTCGGTACTCTCGACGGAGCAAACATCGAGATAAGAGAGGCCTGCGGTCCTGACAACATCGTTATCTTCGGTATGACAACTCCCGAAGTAAACGCTCTCAAGGCAAGAGGCTACAATCCTACAGAATACTTCAACAATGACGGCCGCATCCACGAGGCTATCGAGCGTATGTACCACGGCATCAACGGCTGTACCTTCAATGACGTTGCAAACTCACTCAAGGATAAGGACCCCTACATGGTACTTGCAGACTTCGACAGCTACAGAAACGCTCAGCAGTATATCATTGAGTGCTACAACGACAAGATGAAGTGGGCTAAGATGTCTCTCAACAACATTGCAGGCGCCGGTATCTTCTCCGCTGACCGTGCAGTTACAGAGTACGCAGAAAACATCTGGCATCTCAGATAAGCAAAGACTAAATAAGGGGACGGCTTTCGTCCCCTTTTTCCTCATCCGGCGGTGATATGCCGCCTATCATTTTCGGAGGGCGTTTATATGAAAGCTATCTATGATACTTGGAATTTGAGCTATAAGTCTATTTTCGGAGCAGTGAAGCAGTTTGAGACCTGCCGCTTCACCATAAGGCTCCCGAAGGACGTCTGTCCGGACTTTGCTCCGGTGCTGGTCCTCTTCCGAACAGGCTTCAAGGAGAGGTTCATCAATATGAATGACGTCACCGAGGAGGAGGACTGCATTGCGTACTCCGCCGACTACAATGCAAGATACACTGATGTTCACTACTACTATTTCTCCTACTGCCAGGACGGTACAAGGCACTTTATCAAGAGGGTGAACGTCCATGAGGCTGCTGTTGACTACGGCGACCTCTTCCAGCTTACGGTGTACAGCAGTGACTACACCACTCCGGACTTTCTCAAAGGAGGAGTGATGTACCAGATATTCCCTGACCGTTTCTGCAAGAGCGGCAAGCCCAAGGAGAACATCCCTGAGGGAAGGGTCCTCCGGGAAAACTGGGGAGATACACCGTATTACCGCCCTGACGAGCATGGTCACGTCTGGAACAACGATTATTTCGGCGGCGACTTCGCAGGTATACAGTCAAAGCTGGGCTATCTCCATGACCTTGGAGTCACCTGTATCTACCTCAATCCCATATTCGAGTCCCATGAGAACCACCGGTACAATACTGCCGACTACATGAAGGCGGACCCCCTTCTGGGCACTAACGATGAGTTCGAGGAGCTCTGCCATGAGGCCGGAAAGTACGGTATATCCATCATTCTGGACGGAGTATTCTCCCATACAGGCGCAGACAGCGTCTACTTCAACAAGTTCGGACGCTATCCTGAGCTGGGGGCATTCCAGTCCCGTGAAAGCAGGTACTTCGACTGGTATTCCTTCATCGACTACCCCAATGTATATGAGGCATGGTGGGGCATCGACACTCTGCCAAACGTTTGTGAGAACAACGAGGACTATACGGAGTTTATCTGCGGTGAAGAGGGAGTTCTCCGCTACTGGCTCAGTAAGGGTGCCGCTGGCTACCGCCTTGATGTTGCAGACGAGCTCCCCGACCGCTTTCTCGACAACCTGAGAAAAGCTGTAAAAGGCTATGACAAGGAGAAAATAGTTATCGGCGAGGTCTGGGAGGACGCATCCAACAAGGAGAGCTACGGCATAAAGCGCCGCTATCTCCTGGGCGACCAGCTTGATTCTGTTATGAACTATCCTTTCCGGGAGGCTATCATAAACTTCGCAAAGGGCGGAAATGCCAGGGACCTTATCAACTCTGTCATGACCATTGTTGAGAACTATCCCAAGCCAACTATCGACGTCCTGATGAACTTTGTGTCTACTCATGACATCGAAAGGGCGATAAACCGTCTGGGCGGCGAGAGCTGCGAGGGCAGGAGCAAAGACTGGATGGCTGAGAGGTACCTCACAGATGAGGAGTACAGCATTGGTAAAAAACGCCTGAAAACCGCAATGGCCCTGCAATTTTTCCTGCCGGGAGTACCAAGCATCTACTACGGCGACGAGGCCGGGCTCCAGGGCTACAAGGACCCATTTAACCGCCGCTGCTACCCCTGGGGGCATGAGGACCAGGAGCTCATAGAATATGTTACCGAGCTGAGCCGTGTGAGAAAGTCCATACCGAATATGAAGAACGGAAGGATATACTTCGTTATAAATGACGGCGACTTCATTGACGAGCGCCTTGCAGCCTTCACCCGTCAGGGCGAACAGGGGGACTACTTGTTCTTCATAAACCGCAGCGAGGAGACAGTCCGTGTGGAGGATATAAGCGGGAATCTTTCAAGATTCACCGATTTTGAGCCTTATATCGGGGAATTCTCTGACAATGCCGTTACTGTGCAGCCATACGGCTATACCATTATCAAGGCGAGATTCGTAAAATGAGCCGCAATTAGAAGATATAGAAAAGGACGATATTTGTATCGTCCTTTTTATTTGACAGTGCAGAGTGGATGTGCTATAATTGTAGTATACTTTTTTTCAGAGGTCAGGGATAATGGATAAATTCAAGGAAATCGTAAACAAACGCTGGTTCTCCAACGCAATTGCCGGATGCATAACCGTGGTATGCTTCCTGCTGCTTTCAAATATCGGCTCTATCTGGGACAGCATATCCAAAGTGATAGGATATTTTTCCACTGCTATCGGCGGCTGCGTCATGGCCTACATGATGAATCCCCTTGCAAAATTTTATCAGCGCACATTCTTCCGGCGGATACCTTCTAAAAGGGCGCAGTGGGTGCTTTCAATATCCCTTGTAGTGGTCACTGTGATATGCTTTGTAGTTCTGACGCTCCTTACCCTCGTCCCTCAGCTCGTGGAGAGCATCACCAATTTCGTCAACAATATCGGCTTGTATGCCGCATCAGTCCAGAAACTCCTTGACAATATCGACCCTGACGTGTCCCGGAAGGTGAACGTGCGGAAATTCGTTGACTCCTCAGAGAAGATACTCAATGAGGTAGTTGCCTATATTTCTGACAATTCCACTGAGATAATCAACTTCTTCACCACTGCCGGAAAGGGAATGTTCAACTGGATAGTCGCATTCATCCTTTCAGTATACCTCCTCGCCGGCAAGGAAAGGATAAAGACCGGTTCCACAAGATTGATGAAGGCTGTCATGGCCAAGCCTAAGTACGACGCTCTCATATATTTCCTCAAGCACTGTGATGCCGTACTCAACCGCTATATCGTTTTCACTGTCATCGACGCACTTATCGTAGGCACAGTAAATGCGATATTCATGATGATGACTGGTATGCAGTACGTGGCACTGGTATCCTTTGTGGTGGCTATAACGAACCTTGCGCCCACCTTCGGACCTATCGTTGGCGGAGTTATCGGCGGATTCATCCTTCTAATGGTGGACCCAAAAAGCGCACTGGTGTTCCTCATATTCACATTGATACTTCAGCTTTGCGACGGCTACTTCATCAAGCCAAAGCTCTTTGGAAGCACTCTCGGAGTCCCCGGACTTCTCATACTGATAGCAATTATCGTTGGCGGACGAATTTTCGGCATTATCGGCATTCTTCTCGCAATACCATTTGCGGCTATATGTGACCACTTCTACCGTGAGAACCTGCTGCCCTACCTTGAAAAGAGAAGGATAGAGCGTGACCGGAAATATGCGGAAAAACAGTCCGTACAGATCGAGCCGGAGGATGTTGGTGAGACCGATTAGCGGTCTGCGGGAATTTTTGTCCGGCTGAAAAAAATTTTTTCGTAAATTAAGACTATTTTAAGGATAGGGAGCTATAATACAATCAATGGATCAAGTGATCCCCCCAATTCCCTCTAAATTCATTTTATCTCCCTCATGGCCTGTACGAAAGTACAGGCATTTTATTTTATATCATGATGCCGCCTTGACAATGATTTAGGGGACTGATATAATGTTTCTATAGACAGTTTGTATAAAGAAAGGACGACCAATATGGGAACTATTACAGAAAATAAGGACTTCCGATGCAGTGTATGCGGACAAATATCCGCTCAACCTGTTATAACTGAGCAGGACAGGGCTTCCGGAGCCCCTGACCTTGACCTCAGACCTGCCGGAGCTCAAAGGAACAATATGAGATACTGGGCAATGAAATGTCCTGAGTGCGGCTACTGCTGCACGACTCTGGACATACCCTTCGACGACAGCCGTGAATACCTTGAAAGCGATGAATACAAGACCTGCGGCGGCATCACCGTTACAAATGAGTATGCAGAGAGGCTCATAAAACGTGCCCTGGTATTCGTCCGGGACCACACCTACAAGGATGCGGTAAGGAGCTACCTCGCCGCAGCCTGGGCACTCGACGATGATAAGGACGACCGCCATGCAAAGGAATGCCGTCTGGCAGCAGTAAAGCTCATGGACGGGCACCCTGCGGCATTCAAGGGGGACAACAACTTCCTCCTGCTCAAGGCTGACCTTCTGCGCCGTGCAGGTGACTTCGAGAGAGTGGTAAGAGAGTTTGCCGGAAAGGCCTTCCCCTCGCAGATAATGACAGCCATAGCATTTTTTGAGGTCCACCTTTCAGCCAGCGGCGACTCCGCTGCACACAGAGCCGATGAGGTGCCGGGAGTTTCCGCAGCAAGTCAGGGAGACTGATAATGAAAAAATTACTGAAGCTGCTGCCTATCCTGATGACAGACTCCTTCAACGGGGTCATCAGCGGTATAAAGGGACTCTCACAGCATACAGCGAGGTGATATTATGCGTTATAAACTTCTCATATGCGATGATGCAAATGCCACAGTCAAGGCTATAAAGAAGGGTATCCCCTATCAGCTTGGCGCAGTCTCCTGCTGCAAGCCGGATGAGAGATACATCTTTCCGGTGGTCAGGGAAGGCAGTTTTGACGCAGTGCTGCTGTTTTCAAACAGGAGATACGATGATTTCACAAGACTTATCGGCCGGCTCAGGCAGGAGCAGCCCATTCTCAGTATATTTGTTGGTATGTACAGCCACAGCCTGGGAGCAGCAGGTGATTTCTTCAAAGCAGGAGCTGAGCTTTGCTTTGAGCTGCCGACGTCAGCAAAGCGCATAGGTGAGACTATACACTGCTTTATGAAGGTAAAGGAGCTCCCGGAGGTCCCGGCTTATGCGGCCTGCTATCTGAGGGCAGAGGGCCTGAGCCACAGGACAGACGGATTTATTTACCTTAGCATGGCTGTTGATATATGTCTCCATGACCCGACTGCCCTTGAGTCCATGTATGAAATGGTTTATACAGTTATTGCAGAAAGGCTGAACGTACAGGTCAAGTCAGTGGAGCGGCTTCTCAGAAATATCGCTGACAGCGCCTCTGCTGACGGCCTTGTGGCAAAGCTCACCGGCGGAGAGACTGATTCCGCCAATGCTCATGACCTTATCTCGGCTCTTTGTGACAATTACGCACATCAGCATTACTACCTTTTCAGGCAATAAAAAAGACCGCATCATGCGGCCTTTTGTTTTATACATATTCACACAGCAGCCTTGCTTGTCTGCTCCTTTGCATCAGATGCCTTGTCGGGGATGCTGACCTTCTCGATGTCAGCGCCGAGTGCTCTGAGCTTGCCCTCCATGCAGTCATAGCCTCTTTCGATATGGAAGATGTCCTCTATCTCAGTAACTCCCTGAGCTGCGAGACCGGCGATTATAAGAGCTGCACCGGCTCTGAGGTCACAGGCCTTTACGGGAGCTCCCATGAGCTTTCCTGTGCCTTCGATGAGTGCTACCTTGCCGTTGACGGTTATGTCAGCGCCCATGCGTCTGAGCTCGTCAACATAGCGGAAGCGCTGCTCCCAGATGTTCTCGGTGATGATGCTTGTGCCCTGAGCGAGAGTCAGGAGAGTAGCTATCTGGGACTGCATATCTGTAGGAAAACCAGGGTGAGGAGCTGTCTTGATGTTGGTCTTTACGAGAGGACCGTCCACCCAGACTCTGATGCTGTCATCATACTGCTCGATATTCACACCTATTTTCTCCAGCTTTTTAGTTATGGATTCAAGATGCTTGGGGATGACGTTCTTGATTATAGCGTCGCCCTTGGTAGCTGCGATAGCCACCATAAATGTACCGGCCTCTATCTGGTCGGGGATAACAGAATAGGTAGTGCCGTGGAGATGCTCCACACCTCTTACCTTGATAACGTCTGTACCGGCGCCCATGATATTTGCGCCCATTGAGTTGAGGAAGTTTGCAAGGTCAACGATATGAGGCTCCTTGGCAGCGTTCTCAATAACTGTAAGTCCCTCTGCCTTGACTGCTGCCAGCATAGCGTTCATGGTGGCACCTACGGTAACAACGTCGAAGAATATCTGATTGCCTGTGAGCTTATCAGCAGTGAGGTCTATCATACCCTGACTGAGATTATATCTTGCACCCAGTGAGGTAAAGGCTTTGAGGTGCTGGTCTATGGGCCGGTCGCCAAGAGGACATCCGCCGGGCATAGAGACTCTTGCCTTGTTGAATTTTCCGAGAAGAGCTCCCAGGAAGTAGTAGGATGCTCTCATTTTTCTTGCGGTTTCATAGGGAACACAGTATTTGTCAATAGAAGTAGGGTCTATCCTGTAGGCATCCTTGCCTGCAGGATAGACCTTTGCACCCATTTCCTTGAGGATACGTATACAGATATTTACATCGCTGATAGTAGGAACGTTTTCGATAACGCAAGGCTCATCTGACAGAATGACAGCCGGAAGAATGGCCACTGCTGCGTTTTTAGCTCCGCTGATGGTAACCTCGCCTGTAAGACGTCTGCCGCCTTTTACTATAAACTTATCCAAATAAATTCTCTCCTTATTTTTCAGGATAATTTATATCTCTCCTGAACTTCTTTCTTTTGTTATATCTATGCTGCATCCGCAGCGGAAAAGCATTATTTGTAGTCGGCAATGAACCATTTGAGTTCCTCACCCTCATATTTGCCCACCTTCATATACTCTATAGCCAGTTCCTCGATAGGTCTGTCCTCGGCGTTGAGCATATCAGTGCTCACCATTTTCTCGGTAGCGACGTCCTGAGCGGAGAACACTATATCCAGACCCTCATAGACCTGACCGAAAACGGTGTAGCTGCCGTCGAGCCATGGGGCACCGCCGGCGGTGGAATAAACATTTTTTACGTCAGCCGGATAGCTCTCATCAAACTGTTCGTCGGGGTACACAGAACCGGTGACGATATAGAACTGACTTCTGTCAGTAGCAGTAGAGCCGCTGTTTGCATATGCAACAGCACCTGCTGCATGGATGACGTTTGCATCGGCGCCGCCGTCAAACATACCGCCCCAGATGGACTCGCCGCCTGTACCGGTACCTGTAGGGTCGCCGCCCTGTATCATAAAGTCCTGAATGACTCTGTGGAAGATGAGGCCGTCGTAGTAGCCTTTATCGGCCAGACCCACGAAGTTCTCAACACCTTTTTCAGCGTATTCCGGGAAAAGTCTTATCTTTATCTCTCCGTCGTAGCCCTTCAGTTTCATGATA
The DNA here is from genome assembly GCA_902762855.1 of Ruminococcus flavefaciens. Lineage (GTDB taxonomy): Bacteria > Bacillota > Clostridia > Oscillospirales > Ruminococcaceae > Ruminococcus > Ruminococcus flavefaciens_V. The sequence goes on along the minus strand of CACWPR010000009.1, from coordinate 13,926 downwards.
ACTACGGTATCGCCCTCCTGAGGAGTGGTGAAATTTTTGACCTCGGAATCATCGGGACTGATAGAGGGGACTGTTCTGTCGGAGAATCTGTCGATGTTTATGACTCCGTTATCGAGGTGCCAGGCGGTTATCTCACCGGCAGCAGTAGTTCCTTCGGCGGCATCAGCAGCCGGGGAAGTGGTAGTCTCTGTGTCATCAACTTCGAGATGTTTGCCGCATGAGGCGAAAGCCGCAGCAGCGGTTACGGTGCAGATAAAAGCTGCAAGAGCCTTTTTTACCATAAATTTCACTCCTTAAAAGTTCCTGTGAAATCAAGTTACCCCCAGTAACCTATTTATTATACAACAAAAAATCAGATTTGTAAATAGTTTCCGCTAAATTTGTTACAAACAGGCAAAGCTGACGGACAAAATGCGGATATTTCGTAGACCGTGACCATTCTGTCTGTCACGTTTTCTCTTCTTTGTGATATGTGTCGATATGAACTGACTTTATCATGATGTCGTCGATAGGTTCGTTGTACTGACTGGTGCCGTCGTATTCCAGGGATGCCAGCTTGTCCACAACGTCAAGTCCCTCATAGGTCTGACCGATAATGGTCATCTGCTGGGAGAAATTGGGGATGCCGCCCTTGGAAATGAAGGCCTCTGCCAGTTCCTGGCTGGGTGAGGACTCCTTCAGCTCTGAGGAAATATCCTCAGTGAACTTGATAGAGTTGAGTATATCGAAGCGGCTGCCGCAGTAGTACGTACCTCCGCCCAATATTTTTTCTTTTAGAGTACGGCTGTATTCGGTGTTCATCATGCACACTGCGCCACGGAATGGCCAGAGGTCCTGACTGAGCTCACGCTCTATCCTCTCGTTGGTGCCGTCGCCTGTGCTGCCGTTTTTGGACTTTGCGCCGCAGCCGGAATAGGCTCCGTCCTGAGCGTCAAAAACGTATGTGTTATCGTAATAGCCGCTTTCGGCCAGCTCGGTGAAATTTTTCACTGCATTCGGGGAATACTGAGGGTAGAGGACAACCTTTATCTCTCCCAGGGTGGTGTCGATAACAGCGATAGGGTCCCCTTCCTTGGGGTCCTCAAGCTGGACCAGCTTCATTGTGTCGATGTCGATAGTTATATAAGTATTATTTTCTTCTCTTACTCTGGATATATACATAAGTGAGAGGGAAAGGCCTCCCATTATAATGGTCAGTATAAGAATAAATCTGATAAACCGCCTTGCGTCCTTCATTTCAAACCTCTCTTCTGGTGTACATACCAACATTATACATTATAACATTTAATTTGTCAAGCAGAATACAGAAAAACAGAAGGCTCTCTGATAGAATTATCCCCTTGGAGATGTGATATATTCAACTGCTGAATATCATCTGTAATATGGCAAGAATGGTATCTCCCACCTGGTCGGAGTCAACTATCTCAGAGGCTTTTCCGGGGCGGTTGGTGATGATATTGTCCACTCCCAGCGACATCATGGACCTTATGTCCTCTTCACGGTCAACGGTCCACACAAATATTTTTTTGCCGTTCTGGTGGACGGTGTTCACGACGCTCTGGTTGACGAAGATATAATTCATGCTCACAGCGTTGATGTCCGGGAGCTGTGAATATGAGGTGGAGGTGGCAAGATTTGCGATGAGGGCAGTTTTTATCTTTGGGTCGAGTTCCTTGACCTTTTTCAGTGCGTTATAGGAGAATGACGTGATATAGCAGGAGTCCTGGATATCGTACTCGTTGACCAGATCAACGGTCATTTCAGCTATGAGGTCAACGTTGCCGATGTCTTTGATCTCGATATTCAGCAGACATTTGTGGCCTACCAGTCTGAGGACGTCTTCAAGGAGCATTATTTTGGCATCACTGAATTCCTCTCCGTACCAGCTTCCGGCTGAGAGCTCCATGAGCTGGGCATAGGTATGGTCGGAGACTCTGCCGCTGCCGTCCGTGGTGCGGTCGAGAGTCTTGTCATGGAAAACCACAAGATAATTGTCCTTTGTGAGCTGGACGTCCAGCTCTATGTAGTCAGCACCGCTGTCCAGAGCGGCCTCAAATGCGTATTTCGTATTCTCCGGTGCCTCGTCGGAGGCTCCTCTGTGGGCGCTGACCTGAGTGCCGGAGATAGGAGCATTGAGTTTGATATTTCCCCTGTAGACTCCCCTTATGTAGCTGATATTCAGCATAAGTCCGCCGGCTGCGAGGCTGGCTATGAGCAGCAGTTTTGGCACAGGGCGCATCTTTCGCCTTTCCTTGTCAGGGATAGTGATAGACTCATCATCGCCCAGGTCTCCCAGGAAACGTCCTGTGAGCCAGCACATTATGGCAGGAGCTGAGAAAAATGCGGATACCGCCGTGAATATCCTTATGGTGTACCGGAGGACGCTGAGTGCTCCGCGAAAGGCCTTGTCAGGCCTTGAGAAGCCCTTTATGAAGAGTACGACCACAAAGCTGATACCGAAGGTGACAGTGATAGTCACCATAAGTATGAAGAGAGTCCACAGCAGGAATGTCAGTGACATCCTTATGCGGCGGTGTGATATCTTTTTCTGGCTGACTCTGACGCATTCTGAGAAATTCTTGTCGGTGAGCACAAGGTAGTGCAGGCTGTAGCTCCGGCTGACGATGAGAAGTATGAACAGGAGCTGTATGAGGAGATAGGTCAGAACAGCGGCCCGGCTGTCTATATTCAGGAATATCCTTCTCAGGATAGGCAGCAGAGGGGCCATGAACATACCGGAGGAAAGAGTGAAATGAGCGACCGGCATACACATCATGAAGATTAGAAAACGGAGGATGCCGAGCCCCCGGAAGGCCTTGTTGAAGCCTTTCAGGCCGGTGAGGAGCATACCGCCCACAGTGATGCGCTCGTGCCGGCTGTAGCAGGTAAAGCAGGCGGCAAGAGCACAGAGCTCAACAAATGCGAAGAATCCGGAGAGAAACAGCATTATCAGCACGATGAATATGGTCACCGGATTTTTCAGATATATCAGCATACTCTCGTCTGAGAGGTAGCTTATATGTGCGCTCATCATTGTCAGCCTGAGTGACAGGTTGAGCAGGGGAGCTCCTATCGCTGCAAGTATCAGCTTAAAAAGGAACTCAAAGAGCAGAAAGTGCGGAAGAGCCCTTATAAAGGCTCCCATAGAACGAAAAAAGTTTTTCATATGTATATATCCCCTGCAGCATAGCCGTATTATTCTATATTATATTATAAACCTATCAGGGATATATGTCAAATATTTCCGGAGCGGACGATTATTGATATTGCACATATCCTCCTCTGGAGGAAAGCGGAATTTTTCCGGTTATCCCCTTGACAAATCGTAAGGAATGTGGTACAATGTGTAAAGTGATTTTAGATTACACCCCGGAGGTGCTGGAAAATGGCTAAGGAACTCAGATTTGTTATGCTCCTTGACTGCTACGGCGACCTCCTGACAGAACACCAGCGGAGCGTTATGGAGCTCTACTACTGTGAGGACCTTTCCCTTGCGGAGATAGGCAACCCTCTCGGCATCACACGACAGGCTGTCATGGGGCTCATAAAGCGCACGGAGGCTATTCTCCTCAACTATGAGGAAAAGCTCGGATTTGCCGAAAGGCTGGAAAAAATGCGCCTTTGCTTCAGCAATATCGAAAAGGCCGCCGCCGGTATACAGAATGACAGTATCAGGGACTCTATAGTCCGTGAAATAAATAAGGGCCTGGAGCTGCTCTGAGCTCCCCCTATCTTTCAGCACAGGAGATGATAGCATGGCATTTGAAGGACTTTCCGAAAAACTCAATAACGTCTTTAAAAAGCTCAAATCAAGAGGTAAGCTCACGGAAAGCGATGTAAAGGAGGCTATGCGTGAGGTGCGTCTCGCTCTCCTTGAGGCTGATGTAAGCTACAAGGTAGTAAAGGACTTCGTCAAGAGCGTTACTGAAAGAGCAGTAGGCGAAGAGGTGCTTGCAAGCCTTACCCCTGCACAGCAGGTAATAAAAATAGTTAACGAGGAGCTCTGCGCTCTCATGGGCAACAGCAATGCCCGCATAAATTTTGCCTCAAAGCCCCCCACGGTCATTATGATGTGCGGACTCCAGGGTTCAGGTAAGACCACCCATTCCGCAAAGCTGGCTAAGCTCCTGAAAAAGGAAGGACACCGTCCCCTGCTTGCCGCCTGCGACATCTACCGTCCTGCCGCTATCAATCAGCTCCAGGTAGTGGGCCAGAAGGCTGACGTCCCTGTATTTGAAATGGGACAGATAGACCCTGTTATAATCGCAAAGCAGGCCCTTGCCTATGCCAAGGACCACGGCCACGACATCCTCATCATAGATACTGCCGGACGTCTCCATGTTGACGAGGCCCTCATGCAGGAGCTTGTCAATATCAAGGAGCTCACAGAGCCCGACGAGATAATGCTGGTAGTTGACGCTATGACCGGTCAGGATGCGGTAAACGTAGCTAAGGCATTTGACGATGCAGTCGGCATCACAAGCGTACTCATGTCCAAGCTGGACTCCGATACAAGAGGCGGTGCGGCACTTTCCGTACTGTCAGTTACAGGTAAGCCCATAAAGTTCGTGGGTATGGGTGAAAAGCTCGACGACTTCGAGCAGTTCCACCCGGAGCGTATGGCATCACGTATCCTCGGCATGGGAGACGTGCTCACTCTCATTGAGAAGGCAGAGAACGTTATGTCCCAGAAAGAGGCTGAAAAGCTCACCAAGAAGCTCAAGGAGAATAAGTTCGATATGGATGACCTCCTTGACCAGATGAAACAGATAAAGAAGCTGGGCTCTATGAAGTCTATCATCGGTATGCTCCCCGGAGTAGGCGACAAAATAAAGGACGCCGACATCGACGAAAGACAGATAGACCGTGTGGAGGCTATCATCACTTCAATGACCAAGGCCGAAAGGGCAAAGCCCTCCATCATCAATCCCTCCCGAAAAAAGCGTATCGCTATGGGTTCGGGAACTAAGGTAGAGGATGTAAACCGCTTGCTGAAGCAGTTCGAGCAGATGCAGAAAATGATGAAGCAGTTTACCGGAAAGACCGGCAAGATGTCTCTGCGTAAGGCAAGAAAGAACCTGGCCGGAATGAACTTCGACAAGATGACCGGTAAGGGCGGAGGAAATCTTCCTATATAACACAGCATTCAATGCGACGTCTCCCGCCGCATGGAATATATAACTCTTTAATAAATAAACGGAGGTGAATTACAATGGCAGTAAAGATCAGACTCAGAAGAATGGGTGCTAAGAAGGCTCCTTTCTATCGTATAGTTGTTGCTGATTCCAGATACCCCAGAGACGGCAGATTCGTTGAAGAGATCGGTTACTACGATCCTACAAAGAACCCTTCTGTTGTTAAGGTAGATGCTGATAAGGCTAAGGACTGGATCGCTAAGGGCGCTCAGCCTACAGATACCGTTAAGGGCATCCTCAAGAACGAGGGAGTTCTCTGATTATCAACGGCAGCTGCGGAGGAGGAGGGACGATAAGTCTCTGCCTCTGTCTCCGGAGCGCAGGAGGTCAATTCAATGAAAGATTTACTTTATGCTATAGCAGCAGGTCTCGTTGAGGACAAGACTGCCATAAAGATCACCGAGGATGAGCCCGACGCTGAGGGCGTCATCGTGTTCCACCTTTCAGTGGCTCCCGATGATATGGGCCGTGTTATCGGTAAGCAGGGCAGGATAGCAAAAGCTCTTCGTACAATAATGAGAGCTGGCGCAGCTAAGAAGGACCTCAAGGTCTCTGTTACTATTGAATAAAAAAATCCGCCGAAGATCGGCGGTTTTTTTGTAGGTATTCATTTCAGACAGATGCGGGTTCGCCGTACTGATTGGGGTTAGGATCGCTGGGCTGTGCAAAGAGATAGAGATTGTAGATCGGGATGAGGATGTACCATCCGCATTTGCCGATGTCATGCATTCTTCTTATCTCAAGAGCGATCATGGGGATGATAGTTGCCAGAGAATACAGTGATGTCAGGATAAGAAGACCTGTAGCACCAGCGATTCCGCCGATAACTATGCTTGCAATGTAGTATGCAAGAAATGCCCACCAGAACTCACTTCTTGTAGAACGGCCGTCGAACTTGGTGTAGTTCTTGAAGAAGAGCTGAACAGCTTCTTTGATGTCTACATTTTTCGGACTCATTTGAACACCTCCTTATGTTATTAATTATGTAAAGTATATCATAGAAAATACATATTGTCAATAGAAATGAGGATAATATGCTGAAAAAAATTCTTAGCGGAGAATCCTGCGCTAAATGCAGGCTCTGCTGCATATTTGACCGGTACGAGGTCTGGGAAACTCCAGTGTTTACTGAGGAGATACGTCGCCGTATAGAGGAAGCAAGGCCGGGTACCAGGTTCATCTCCAAGGACGGCGGCTACATTTTCCGGGTGGAGGAGCTGAAAGCTGACGAGCTGTTCTCATGTCCTGCACTGACCGACAAGGGATGTATGCTGGGTGATGACAAGCCTTTCGACTGCCGCATCTGGCCCTATCGTATAATGGAGGTAGGCGGCCGCCGGGCGATAACTCTTGCGTCTATATGCGGTGAGCTCTATAACAGGCCCCTGTCCCAGCTTGTGGGATTTCTGAAAGAGGGCCTGGCAGACGAGATATTTGCCTATGCAGACCAGCATCCGGAGATTGTCAAGCCTTACTATGAAGGCTATCCGGTCCTGCTCTTTGAGCGCAGGCCGCTATAAAATGAAAAAGCCGGCAGTTCACGGACTGCTGGCTTTTTTGCTGTTAAAAAGGGGCTGGAGTCAGGTCAAGCTTCTGGAGCCCTTTATTATATTTTATTTCTTCTGCATATATTCATCCATAGCAGCGGCAGCCTTCTTACCGGCGCCCATTGCAAGGATAACGGTAGCAGCACCTGTAACGGCGTCTCCGCCGGCATATACGCCTTCCTTGGAGGTAAGACCGTTCTCATCAGCGATGATACCGCCCCACTTCTGAGTGTCAAGTCCTGCTGTTGTGGACTTGATAAGGGGGTTAGGAGAAGTGCCGATAGACATGATAACACAGTCTGCATCTATGTCGATGAATGCGCCTTCCTTCGGAACAGGCTTTGCTCTTCCGGATGCATCAGGCTCTGAGAGCTCCATTTCCTGACATACAACGCTCTTTACCCAGCCGTCCTCAGTGGAGGTTATCTCGGTGGGGTTGGTGAGGAACTTGAATGCGATGCCCTCTTCCTTAGCGTGCTCTACTTCCTCTGCTCTTGCAGGAAGCTCCTTCTCAGTACGTCTGTAAACGATAGTAACGTCAGCTCCCAGTCTCTTAGCGCAGCGAGCAGCGTCCATGGCAACGTTTCCGCCGCCGACGATAACAGCCTTTGTGCCGGCCTTGATAGGAGTTGAGCTGTCAGGCTTGTAAGCCTTCATAAGATTTATTCTTGTGAGGAACTCGTTTGCGGAGTAAACACCGTTCAGGTTCTCACCGGGGATATTCATGAATCTGGGGAGTCCGGCACCTGAGCCGATGAATACGGTCTCGAAGCCTTCCTCCTGCATGAGCTCGTCGATAGAGATAGTCTTGCCGACAACAGTATTTGTCTCCACCTTAACACCGAGAGCCTTCAGACCCTCTATCTCCTTCTGAACTATAGTCTTGGGGAGACGGAACTCAGGGATACCATAGGAGAGAACTCCTCCGGCGATATGGAGAGCCTCGAATACAGTAACATCATAGCCCTTCTTTGCAAGGTCTCCTGCACAGGCAAGACCGGAAGGACCGGAGCCTATAACAGCGGCCTTATGGCCGTTTGAAGCAGGCTTCTCAACAGCAGTCTCAGGCTGGGCATTGTGCCAGTCAGCGACGAATCTTTCAAGACGTCCGATAGCAACAGGCTCGCCCTTGATGCCTCTTACGCACTTGCTCTCGCACTGTGTCTCCTGGGGACATACTCTTCCACAGACAGCAGGCAGTGAGCTTGACTGAGTAATGACCTTGTATGCGCCGGCAAAGTCGCCTTCTGCGACCTTAGCGATGAAAGCAGGGATGTCTATCTGAACGGGGCAGCCTGTAGAGCAGGGCTTGTTCTTGCAGTTAAGGCATCTCTTGGCCTCGTCGATGGCCTGTTCCTCGGTGTAGCCGAGGGCAACTTCCTTGAAGTTCTTATTTCTTACGTCCGGTTCCTGGACGGGCATTTCGTTTCTGACAAGTGACATATTAGGCATCTCACTTTACCTCCTTCTTGAACAGGTTGCAGGTATCCTCGTGAGCCTTGCGCTCAAAGGGCTTGTACATAGCTCCTCTTGCCATAGCCTCGTCGAAGTCGATGAGGTGGCCGTCGAACTCAGGGCCGTCAACGCAGGCGAACTTAGTCTGGCCGCCGACTGTAAGACGGCATCCGCCGCACATACCTGTTCCGTCTATCATAATGGGGTTCATGGATGCAACTGTGGGAATCTCATACTCTTTGGTAAGCCGACAGACGAACTTCATCATGATAAGGGGGCCGATAGTGATGACTCTGTCATACTTCTCGCCGCTCTCGATGAGCTTTTTCAGAGCATCTGTAACGAGTCCCTTTTCGCCGGCAGTACCGTCATCTGACATGAGGACGAACTTTGAGCTTGCAGCCTTGAATTCATCTTCAAGGATAACGAGGTCCTTATTTCTGAAACCGACTATGGAGTGTACCTCAACGCCGAGCTCATGGAGCTTCTTGGCAACGGGGTAAGCGATAGCGCAGCCAACACCGCCGCCTACAACAGCGACTTTCCTGAGGCCTTCAGTCTCAGTAGCTCTTCCGAGAGGACCAACGAAGTCCTGGAGGCAGTCGCCCTCATTGAGGTGGTTGAGCTTTTCTGTAGTAGCGCCGACTATTTGGAAGATTATGGTAACTGTACCGGCCTGGCGGTCAAAATCGGCTATAGTGAGCGGTATACGCTCGCCGTTCTCATCAGTTCTGAGGATGATGAACTGACCGGGCTCAGCCTTTCTTGCCACCTTGGGAGCGGCGATCTTCATAAGAGTGACAGTCGGGTTGAGACTTTTCTTTTCGAGTATTTCAAACATTGTCTTTACCTTCCTAACAAATGGATTTGCAGTGCGGGAGATTCCGTGCCGTCGCCTTTGACGGAGCCGGATACAGGCATTGCAGGGTATAAAATATATTATATCACAGTTTATTGCGGATTTCAAGGGGTATCAGGTATTTAAATGACTATAAATCCGGAATATCCCCATGTCATCAGTGATATTCCGCAAAAGCTGCTTCGTTGCGGACCTCATAGAGCCTGTTGACGAGCTGGAGCTCTTTTTCGGAGAGCTTGTGGCCGTTGGCGTAGATGAGCACATCCTTGAAGCTGTTGTCCGGAAAAGCACATTTGCGCTGGACAAGTCCGTATTTTCCGCAGAGGCTTTCCGGCACGGGAGAATCAAGCATGAAGGCCTGGGGCACAGTCAGCAGGAAGTCCAGAGCGCTTCCACGGTCGTACATACAGACACGCTTTACCGGGACGTCGGCAGGACGGTTCTCGGAGTAGAGCTTTTCGACGGCTCCTGATACATAAGGGACGGCCTCGTCGCCTTGACAGAGCTCGGTATACTGGGAAGAAAGGTCTGCATAGGTGAGCTCCTCTGCATCTGCTATGGGGTGCTCGGCGGACATTACTGCCAGCATCTCGAATTCCCAGAGCAGCTTGCTTTCGAGGTTCTTCTCAGCGAGAAAATCAGAGAAGTACTTCTCGTGTGCGGTGTTGTAGCGGATTATCCCGAAGTCGTAGCCGTTCTCACGGACGTTCTCGATAGTCCTGAGGGAGTTGGTCTCGCAGAAATAGAGCTCCATATCGTCCGGAGAGTCCATAGCAGCGATGTACTGTGAAAAGGCCTTGGAAATATATCCGGTACGGGGCACAGAGATACGCAGCTTGCGGTTCTGAGCCTTATCCGGGGAGTGGATAGCCTCCATGTTGTCTATCTGTATGAGTATCTGCTTGGCATAGCCCAGGAATTTCAGTCCCTGGTCAGTTGGGATTACACCCTTTGAAGTGCGGCGGAAAATAGTGATGCCAAGGGTGTTTTCCAGTTCCTTTATAGCTTTGCTCAGATTGGGCTGAGCCATGTAGAGATTTTCTGCGGCCTGTGTGATAGAACGGGTCTTTTCGATCTCTACGGCATATCTGAAGTGCAGTGTGTTCATGGCTTAGTCCTCCTTGTTGTCATGGTCAGCGCTTTACCTCTTCCAGCTTTATCTCACGCTTTTTCGGAGGCTCAGGCTTTTTCTCGGCGGTCTCTTCCGGAGCAGCTTCTTCGGCAGGTGATGCGTCTCCGGACTTCTCAGCCGGGTCGATAGTGCGTATCGGCTTGCAGGGATTTCCTACAGCAACGCAGTTTGAGGGGATGTCCTCAGCTACTACACTTCCTGCGCCGATGACCACATTGTCACCGATAGTAACACCGGGGAGTACGCAGACATTTCCGCCTATCCACACATCGCTGCCAACTTTGATAGGCTTTGCGAATTCGAGTCCCTTGTTTCTTACAGCAGCTTCGATAGGGTGGCCGGCAGTATAGAAACCGCAGTTAGGACCAATAAAAACGTTGTCACCAAAGACTACCTCAGCGCAGTCCAGGATGACCAGATTGTGATTAGCGTAGAAGTCATTTCCGATGACGATATTGTAGCCGTAATCGCAGAAGAAATTGGCCTCTATCCAGGTATTTTCACCTCTGAGGGCAATGAGTCTGTCGAGAGTCCTCTCCCTTTTCTGGAAATCGTTGTAGGGTATGCTGTTGTACTCAGCGCAGAGCTTTTTTGCGGATATTCTTTCAGCAGTGAGCGTGCGGTCGTTTCCGTTGTAGAGCTCCCCTGCCTGCTGTTTTTCTTTTTCGGTCATGTCCGGACCTCCTTTTATGAATTAGTAAGTATTGTCATACCGGCAATAAAAAATATTAATGCTATAACGACAGACGGAAAAATAATCCCGACGATAAACTGTTCGACGGCGTCTTTGCGTATTGGTGAAAAGAGCTTTTGGCAGTAAAATTTCTCCGGAGCCTCAGGGTCGAGAGTGAGCTCCAGTGATTCCCCTGCCTTGGTTTCACACGGGAGCAGGATGCGGTATTCATCTCCGCCGTACCAGTAGACGTATTCACGGTTTCCGCCGTAGGCGGGGTCTATCCCCGGAGGAAGGCCAGTGCCACGGAGAGTCAGTCCCATAAAATCAGCAGTTACGGGTTCAGAGCAGGACTTCCGGCGCTTTTTCAGTTCAGAAAAAGTCTTGACGGAGCCGGAAATAAGTGTGTGCAGAAGTGCCAGCGGAAGGATCAGGATTATCCCGATTACCAGGAATGTGCTTATCATAACAGCGAGTCTGCCGCTGGAATGTGCAAGTATGGTAAAGGCAGCAGCCACGAGACCTGCAATGAATATCGGGACTCTTTCCTTTGGCTTTAGCGGTCTGCTGCCCATGGGAGTCCTTGTAGTGACGCTCTTGCTCAGTGAGACCATTATCAGCAGGACAGAGAGACAGAGACCGAAAACATATTTTATCTGAAAAGCAAGACCTATCAGCATAGCAGCTATAAGTCCGATGAACACCCAGCCTTCCGGGCCGGCTTTAGCCGGTGTTTCTTCTGGAAGCTCCGGTCCTGGCTCAGGAGCCGGAGGGTCATAGTTCATTTTTTCCGCCTCCGGGAGAGGCTTGAGGGCCTTCATTATCTCTTGCTCCCCTTGGAGCCGAAGCTGCCGCCCATTGAGAGGATATTGGTCTCGAAGGTGTAGCTTATCTTCTCGCCCTGTCTGTGGCGCTTGAGGGCAAGCTGTATCATACGCTCCAGGAGCTCTGTGTACTTTACGCCCTTGGGCTCCCAGAGATAGAATGCCAGTGAGCCGGGGATAGTGTTTATCTCGTTGATGTATATTTTATCTGTAGCCTTGTCGAGCATGAAGTCGATACGTGTCACACCGTTGCAGCCCAGGTAGCGGAAAGCGTCAACAGCGGTCTTTCTTACGAATTCCTCCTGTTCGGGAGTTATCTCAGCAGGTATCTTTCTCTTAAGAGTAGCCATTCCCTTGCTGCCGCCGGACTTGCCTCCGCCTACATACTTATCCTTGTAGCTGAGTATCTCGTCCTGCTGAACAGGCTCTTCGCAGACGGATGCCTCAGCGGACTCGCTGTCGCCTACTACTGAGCAGTTTATCTCCTTGAGCTGAACAACGGCAGGCTCAACAAGGATACGGTCAGCGAACTCAAAGGCCTCTTCGATAGACTTGATAAGTCCGTCACGGTCGCTTGCCTTGGAGATACCGACGCTTGAGCCCAGATTTATAGGCTTTACGATAACAGGATATGGGAACTTAGCCTCAACCTGGTTTATCATGTCATCCATTTTGTCGAGGTCGAAGGAGGCGAAACGGCAGCAGTCAAGCACAGGGAATCCTGCGTCCTTGAGGAGTATCTTCATTACGAACTTATCCATACCTACTGCTGAGGCAAGAACGTCACAGCCTACATAGGGGATGTCAAGTGTATGGAGGTAGCCCTGTAAAGCGCCGTCCTCAACGTTTGTTCCGTGAACAATAGGGAAAGCAACGTCAACGTCGGAGATGAGGTTTGAACCGAACTTCTTCATCTTCTGACGGATGAGCTGTACCTTGCCCTCACTTCTGACGAATACGCACTCAGTGCATTCTTTCAGCAGGGCGGGGATGTCCTTGAAATTGTTTATATCGAAGAGCTTTTCGCCGGTGAAGAACTCATTGCCCTTTGTCATGTATACCGGGATAATGTTGTATTTTTCCTTGTTCATGCTGGCCATAGCCTGAACAGCCGAGATGACGGATACTTCGTGCTCAACGCTTTTTCCGCCGAAAAGTACTGTAAGATTGATCTTCATAATAATTACTCCTTTATTCAATTCGGAACTCCGAATTTCACATTAATCAATAGTTGTCGGGAAGGTCGTTTTCGAGAAGGACTATCTTCTTCTTTGAGGTCTGATAGGACTGTACCTTTGCCAGTGCCTCGTTGAGAGAATCTGCAACGAATACCTGGTCCATGTTGTAGCCGGCATCCTTTATACCATTATATATAGGAACTGTCTGTTCCTTGCCTACAAGTACGATGTAGTCGCAGGCCTTGGCAGCCTCCTGACCGAACTCAAAGTTCAGCTCCTCCTGCTTGGCGCCGAGCTCTACCATACCGGGAGTTACCAGGATGCGGCAGGCATCGAAGAGACCCAGAACGTTCAGAGCCGCACGGCATCCGCTGGGGTTGGAGTTGTAAGCGTCGTCGATGAAGGTGACATTTCCGCCCTTGTCGAGGAGCTGGAGTCTGTGAGGAACAGCAGCGATACGCTTTACCGGCAGAGCCAGCTTTTCAAGGGATATTCCCAGTCCGTGGCAGTAGGCGATAGCTCCCAGCACGTTCTGGACGTTGTGCTCACCGAGGAGCTTCATGCTGTAGCGGAAGCTCTCTCCGCCGGGAGTTGTTACTGTGAATTCAGTGCCTCTGTCGGAAACGCTTATATCAGATGCACGGTAGTCATTGCCCTCCTGAAGTCCGTAGAGTATCTTATTCTTGTACTCCGGAGCCTTCTTGCGGATGAGCTCGTTATCACCGTTGAGGTATATCTTTCCTCCCGCAGCCTGTACTGCGTCAGCAAGCTCGAATTTTGTGTTGAGCACATTGTCTATGGAGCCAAAGGTCTCCAGGTGCTGAGGACCTACCGATGTGATTATTCCGTCATGAGGATTTGCGATATCGCAGAGCTCCTTTATCTCGTGGACTCTTCTCGCACCCATTTCGCAGATGAAGTACTCGTGAGTGGGCTTGAGGTCACGGCGGACGGTTATTGTAACTCCCATAGGAGTATTGAAGCTCTCAGGAGTTTTCAGTGTCTCATACTGTGAGCCCAGAAGCTCGCTGAGATAGAATTTCATGCTGGTCTTGCCGTAGCT
>CACWPR010000008.1 GCA_902762855.1 Ruminococcus flavefaciens | reverse complement strand
AAAGAACAAAGCGGATTTTCACTATAAAAGAAAAACTCGGAAACAACGTAATTACGCTGTTTCCGAGAATGTTGAATGGTGACCCGTACGGGAATTGAACCCATGATTCCGCCGTGAAAGGGCGATGTCTTAACCTCTTGACCAACGGGCCATATAAAGCGTTATCTTAAAGATAACGCTTCTTTGGTAGCGGCAGTAGGATTTGAACCAACGACCAATCGGGTATGAACCGAGTACTCTAGCCAACTGAGCTATGCCGCCATATTATTGCCGCAACACTTGCGACTGTATTATTATACACTAAAAATCGGACAAAGTCAAGAGGAAAATCTGAAAGAATAAAATTTCAGCGATATGCACAATAGTTTCTGCTAAATGGACTGGCGCTTTTTATAAAGAGCCGGAACCAAACCACTTTATATTGAAAATTTAATGTATCTGACCAGGTATTTAAATGATCGCAGTTCTGATCTGAGGGCTTTGCGATGAAAATGCACCTGAGCTAAAGCTATTGGCGTAAGTTCTGATTGATGAACTGCGTATGACAGCGGATATTCTCATTTGAATAGGAAGTTGTACCGGGTATACTTGTGGTAAATTATTGAGGGAATTGTCTGCGAGTATTTGACTAAGAAAATATCGTTGCGACAAGGAAACAGGACAAATTTGTTTAAAATGACGAATAATCGGTTAAAATAAAAAATCCATTAATATTGCCTTGACAATTATTACCTATTGTAATATACTGTAAATAGACAAAGTGCCGAATATAGGGCATATCATCATTATAGAGGGAGATCTTTTGGGAGGGTTGAAATATGAAAAAAAGGAATCATAAGGGCTTTACTCTTATCGAGCTTATCGTCGTAATTACTGTTATCGGTGTGCTGGCTGCTATCCTTATCCCCATGCTCAGCGGCTATATCAAAAAGTCGTACAAAAAGGCTGATATTTCTGCCGGCAATTCTATCGGAAAGGCTGCTTTTTCCGTCGTTTCTGATGACGAAGATGCTTCGGAGTCTTTCTATAAGTGCGATACTACGTCGTTTCCGGTGACTGTTACTAACAGTGCCGGCACTGATTCCTATGACCTTGTTCTTGTGTGCAAGACAAATGCAAATTGCACAAGCTGGGTCGCTGATGATGCTGACGGTCAGGATTTCTGCGATGCTATGAATAATACCGATTATATCGATAAGCTGGGAAAGGTGAAGTACAAAGGACCTAAAAACGCCAATATATGGCTGATAGGTTATCGCCAGAATGACATTAGCACTATCGAGGTCTGGACGGCTGACATCAACGGCGGCGGTGGGTGTAAACCTGCTTACAGAGTCTGGCCCAGTCCTGATGGAGAATACTCTTGATATGACTCAGACAGGCTGCATTGCGTTTGCGATGCAGCTTTTTTCAGGAAAAATGTGACAGTCCGCCTATGAGGACTGAACTATATTATATAAGCGATTTTTAAAGCGAAACGTCAAAAAAATAACAATAAGAACAAAGGAGCAAAACGATGAAAAAACTCATTTCTGCCGCTGCTGCGGTAATACTTGCTGTGTCCGGCGCATACTATCCTGTTGTGAGCTGTTATGCGGCTGCTGAGGAGCCTGACTTCTCTTCCGAGGTCAGCACTGATGAGGAGGTCCTCCATATAGGATTTGAGGCGGTCCAGTTCTTGACCAGTGCCGTCCAGTGCAATTGCTCTGACAGCTATGCCGGTACATATACCACCTACGACCTGGATGCCGGAGAGAATCTCAACATCCGCAGCGGTCACGGTACGACCTATTCTATACTGGGCGTTATCCCGGCAGGGGCGGTGTTTACCGTCACCAAAGCTGACGGTACATGGGCTCACATAGAATATAACGGAATATCGGGATATGCGTATATGAGCTATATGAAAAAACTGGAGTCAGCTCCGGACCCGGACTGCGGATGTACTGCTGACTATGCCGGAGTTTATACAACAAAGGGCCTTGAAGGTGTTGGTGCGCTGAATATCAGAGCCGGTCACAGCACTGCTACCGCTATAATCGGCTCTATCCCAGACGGTGCAAAGTTTCTGGTCACGAAGGCGAACGGCACCTGGGCCCACATAGAATATAACGGAATATCCGGCTTTGCGTACATGGATTATATGTATCGTATCGCTGACGAGGAGCCTTCGATGCTTGTGGAGTCCGGCAGCTTCCCAAGCTGGTTCGTACAGAGCGGCAGCGGCTGGGAAATATCAGGTACGGTGTGCTCTGACCAGCCTCTCGAAAAAGTGTGGGGCGGAGTCTATGACAGAAAGGGCGGCGAGGTGCAGTGTGCAGAGTTGAAAACAGCTGAGCGCACCTGTGCTCTTGCGGATGTTTTCGGCAAGACTGTCAATATTGCTGTGCTGCCGGATGAGAAATATACCTTCAAGGTGTTTGCGAGGGATACCGCCGGAAATGAGAGCGAGCTCGTACACTCTGACTTCTCCGTTATCGCAAGGGTGCACAGCGGACTTATGGGAGACCTCAATCTCAACGGCACTATCGACATCTCGGATATGGTCATCCTCCAGAGAAGTCTTCTCGGACTGATAACCATAACTCCTGTTCAGTTCACTGCTGCTGATATGACTATGGACACTGAGGTCAACGGCTTTGATATGGCACTTCTGAGAAAGGCTGTGATGAACCCTCCGGAGCCGCCTGTGGTTGAGCCGGAAAAGCCTGTTATGCTCAATGTTATGGAGTACTGCCAGCATCCTGATTATCCTACCGGCTGCGAAAGTGCTGCTCTGTATATGCTGCTGAAATATTATGGCGTGAACGTTACTATGGAACAGATAGTCACGGCTCTGCCCAAGGAGCCGCTGCCTTATTATGAGAATGGCTCCGTCTACGGCGGCGACCCGGAGAGAGGATTCATCGGTGACCCCAGAAGTGCTTATTCATACGGAGTCTTTAATGAGCCTATCGCTCAGACTGCTGCTAAATTCAAGGCAGGCGTCAAGACAAAAGAGGGCGTTACCGTTGGTGAACTGGCAGAAATAGTCAAGAGCGGAAGTCCTGTTGTGGCCTGGTACACCACTGACCCTCAGAAGGGTATACGCTATAATGACAGCTGGTTCGACTACAAGACCGGCAAGCTCATAAAGTGGCCGGCTGGTGAACACGCTGTAGTGGTTTGCGGAGTTGACGGCGACTACCTCACCTACAGAGACCCGAATACCGGTTCCAGCGTGACTATGACAAAGACTCAGTTCAGCAGTATCTTCACGGAGTTGGGCGGAAGAGTGGTCTACTATTGATTTTTACGGCGATATATAGTATAATGGTCCTGGAGAGTGATAGCTTATGCCGAGATTTTTTACCAATGAGATAGATGAAGAGAATATCTGCCTTACAGGACCGGATGCTCATCATGTGGGCTTTTCCCTTCGCATGAAGGCTGGAGAACCGCTGACGGTCTGCTGTAACGGTATCGACTATAACTGTAATGTCAGGAGCATCACAGGCGATATGGTCTACCTGGACCTTGTTGAAAAGCACCGCTGTGCCGCTGAGCCTACAGTGGATGTGACGTTGTTCCAGGCTGTCCCTAAGCTGGACAAACTGGAGTTCATCGTTCGGAAAAGTGTTGAACTGGGTGTGACGAGAATAGTCCCGGTGCTCACGAGGAGATGCGTCTCACGGCCGGACTCAAAGGACTTTGCAAAAAAGCTGGTAAGGCTGAATAAGATAGCTGAGGAGGCTGCTAAGCAGTCCGGGAGGGGGATAGTCCCTGAGGTCGCTCCTATGGTAAGCTACAAAGAGGCTCTCGCCATGATAAAGGAACTGGACAGGACTGTCATTCTGTACGAGGAAGAGGGCGGCCGCTCCTTCGGAGATGTGGGATTTGAGGACGTCAAAAGCATAGGACTGGTCATTGGCAGTGAGGGAGGATTTGACAAGGAAGAGGCTCAGGCAGCGGTCGAGACTGGTGCTGTACAGGTCTGGCTGGGAAAAAGAATACTTCGTTGTGAAACTGCACCAATAACTGCACTCTCAATTTTGATGTTTTTAACAAATAATATGTAAACAGTTGAAATTCAAAACAGAGTGTGGTATAATAAGTATAGTTTATCGTGATCCGGTCGCAAGGGGTTCGGTAAAAAAATAATTCTTGCGGAGAAAAGAGGAATTTAAAATGAATAAGTTTTTTGTTGCAGTATTAGCCGCAGGTGCAGCAGCCGCTGCCGGATACGTTGCCTCAAAGATTCTCAAGGGCGACAGCGCTGATAACGATTACGACGACGATATTTATGATGATTACGAGATCGGCGGAGACGATAACATCGACTTCGAGATAAATGACGATACAGTTAAGGACGCAGTTGAAAATGCTGCTGATGCTGCTGAGGACGCTGCTGAAGATATCAAGGATGCGGCTGAAGATGCGGTTGACGCTGTCAAGGACGCTGCTGACGAGATAAAGGACTAATGCTTTAACGGGGGAGCGAAAGCTCCCTCTTTTCTTTTTTGCCAACGGAAACGATAACGAGATGCGGAAATTTGTGCAAGTATACAAAACTCCTGAAAACTATTGACAATCTGCTTGATTGCTGGTATAATATAAAAGCTGTCCGACAAGGACTATCGGAAATGTTAGTCCGAGGCGTAGCTCAGTTTGGTAGAGTGCTTGGTTTGGGACCAAGATGCCGCAGGTTCGAGTCCTGTCGCCTCGACCAGAATTTTTTCAAAAAAATTCAAAAAAAGTACTTGACAAACTCAAGAATGTATGATATAATAATTAAGCATTAGCGCTGGTGTAGCTCAGTTGGTAGAGCAGCTGATTTGTAATCAGCAGGTCGGGGGTTCGAGTCCGTCCACCAGCTCCATTATTTTGCATTGTATCATGCAAGATCCATAATTGGGAGAGTTCCCGAGTGGCCAAAGGGGGCAGACTGTAAATCTGTTGCTTTTCAGCTTCGATGGTCCGAATCCATCCTCTCCCACCAGAAACGCCCCGATAAACTTCGGGGCGATTTCTTTTGACACAACATCCGCTTTACACCCTTGCAAACCCTGCAAGGACTTTTTTATGCCCGGAAAAAAAGAGGTTTTGCACGGAAATACTGCGCTGTTGTGTATAATTATAGTAAACGTCAGATAATTTTTGCCGCTGATGCCTGACACAGTACAGCGGATAAGGACCGTGAGGTCTGAGCAAAGAGAATGAATTTGCACCCGGAGGAAAGAAAATATGATAAGAGAAGATCTGAGAAACATCGCTATCATCGCCCACGTTGACCACGGTAAGACTACCCTCGTTGACGAGATGCTCAAACAGGGCGGTGTGTTCCGTGAGAATCAGGCCGTTGCTGAGCGTGTTATGGACTCAAATGACATCGAGCGTGAGAGAGGCATCACTATCCTCGCAAAAAATACTTCCGTTATGTACAATGGAACTAAGATAAACATAATCGATACCCCCGGCCATGCTGACTTCGGCGGCGAGGTTGAGCGTGTCCTCGAAATGGTGGACGGAGTACTTCTTCTCGTTGACGCTGCTGAGGGTCCTATGCCCCAGACACGTTTCGTTCTCTCAAAGGCTCTTGAAATGGGCCACAAGATAATCGTTGTTGTCAACAAGATAGACCGTCCCGATGCTCGTCTCGATGAGATAGGCGACGAGGTCCTGGAGCTTCTCCTTGACCTGGATGCAAACGAGGAACAGCTCGAATCTCCGCTGCTCTTCTGTTCAGGCAGAAGCGGTACTGCTTCTCTCAGCCAGTATGAGGCCGGTACTGACCTCAAGCCCCTTTTCGATACTATCATCAACTACATAGAGCCGCCTAAGGGTGAGGAGGAAGAGCCTCTCCAGATGCTCATTTCCTCTATCGACTACAATGAGTACGTCGGCCGTATCGGCATCGGCCGTATCGTAAGAGGCAATATCAAGGTAAATCAGCAGGTAACTGTCTGTGACTACACAGGCTCCAAAAAGAACTACAATGCCAAGATAGTCTCCCTCCTTCAGATAGAGGGCCTGAACCGTGTTCCCGTTCAGGAGGCTAAAATGGGCGATATTGTCTGGATATCCGGTATCGAGGGCATCACTATCGGTGATACTATCTGCGCTGCAGAAGCCCCTGACCCGCTGCCCTTCGTAAAGATAAGTGAGCCTACTGTTGAGATGACTTTCTCCGTTAACGACAGCCCGTTTGCCGGCAAGGAGGGCAAGTTCGTGACTTCCCGTCAGCTCCGTGAGAGACTCTTCCGTGAGCTCCTCCGTGACGTTTCTCTCCGTGTTGAGGAGACAGACAGCACCGACTCCTTCCGTGTTGCCGGAAGAGGCGAGATGCACCTCTCTATCCTCATCGAGAATATGCGCCGTGAAGGCTATGAGCTGGGCGTTTCTACTCCCCGTGTTCTCTTCAAGAAGGACGAGGAGACCGGCCAGAAGCTGGAGCCTATGGAGCGCCTTGTTATCGACGTGCCTGAGGACTGCGTTGGTTCCGTTATGGAAAAGATCGGCACACGTAAGGGCGAGATGCTGGATATGCACCCACAGGGCAGCCGTATGCGTATCGAATTCCTCATCCCTGCAAGAGGCCTCTTCGGCTACAAGAGCGAATTCCTCACCGACACCAAGGGTGAGGGTATCATGAGCCACGTATTTGAAGGCTATCAGCCTTACAAGGGCGACATCGAGCGCAGAAACACCGGTTCTCTCGTTTCCTTCGAGACCGGCGAGGCTGTTACTTACGGTCTCTACAACGCTCAGGAGCGTGGTCAGCTCTTCATCACTGCCGGTACTCCCGTATACGAGGGCATGATAGTCGGCGCTTCTCCTAAGACTGAGGACCTCGTTGTCAACGTCTGCAAGAGAAAGCACCTTACAAATACCCGTGCAAGCGGAAGCGATGATGCTCTCCGTCTTGTTCCTCCGAGAACACTCAGCCTTGAGGACTGCCTTGAATTCCTGGCTGACGATGAGCTCCTTGAGGTAACTCCTGAGTCCCTCCGTATCAGAAAGAGAGTCCTCAGCAATACCCAGAGAGCTAAGATAAGAGGAAATGCCGCCAAGAACGGCTGATGATATTTCATCTTTACAACACATACCCCTCACATATTCCGCATAACGGAGGTCTATCATGAAGAAGATAATTACTGTTTCTCTTGCTTTTGCCCTTTCAGCCGGACTGCTCTCAGCCTGCGGCGGAAAAAAGTCCGGTCAGGACTCGGAAAGCCCGGACTACGAGACTCAGCCTCAGGAGGAGACCGCTGAGGTCTCTACCGAGCTGGAATCCTGGGCGCCCCTTGCTACCGTAAGGGACAGGGACATCGTTTCAACAGACGATGAGTTCGATTATGAGGTCTATGAGGGGCATACTATAATCACAAGCTATAAGGGAAATGCCCAGACTGTGGAGGTCCCCGCAGAAATGGGCGGTGCTCCGGTTACTGAGATAGGCTTCTATGCCTTTGAGGCTAAGGACGGTCTCCTTGAAGTGGTGCTCCCGGACTCCGTTACAAAGATATGTGAGTGCGCTTTCAGCGGATGTGCTGACCTTTACTCAATTAATATGCCCCAGAGCCTTACTGAGATACAGAGGGGAGCCTTCGTGGAGTGTACCTCTCTCACTGATATAACTATCCCGGCATCCGTTGTCAAGGTACAGGAGGAGGCTTTCACAGGCTGTACCGGACTCACCTCTGTTACCGTGGAAAACCCTGAGCTTGAATATGATTACTGGGGACTTGAGGAGCTGCCTTCTGTGACAGTATATGCACCTGAGGGCTCCGCAGCCGCTCAGTGGGCAGAGAAGATAAATAACGGGGAATTCTCTCCGGAACAATGACGCTCCGAACGAAAGGATTACGCTTATGAAAAGAACGGCTATCACTGCTCTCGCACTCTGCTCCCTTCTGGGACTTTGCAGCCTGACTTCATGCTCGGACAAAGCATCTTCCTCCTCATCCGCAGCAGATACATATTTACAGGGCTCAGGAGAGGTAGCTGCCGGAGGCAACGGCAGCTCTGAAGATGAAACAGCATCCGGCAGCAGCTCTGAGGAGTGGCCCCTTGAGTCTCCCGAAGAGGGCGCTATGGACTACGACCTTGGAGATTACAGAACTGACCCTGAGACCGGTATAAAGCTCTATTACGACGATACCGCATTCTCCAGAGAGCTCATGCAGACCCTTGAACGCTACTTCCTCACATTCCAGAACAGGGACTTTGAGGGATATAAGGAGATAAATTACCCGGAATACTGCGATGACATGGAGACCTTCCTCCAGAAGGACTACGGTTACGGCCTGGAGGAGTCCTTCAACGGACAGTGCGATAACCTCAACGACATTATGGGCGGCAGCTTCAAGATAACCCGTGTGAAGGCTGAAGCCTCAGAGGAATATGATTCCGAACAGGAGGGCATCGACGACTTCCTTGAATATATGGACGAGGTGTTCGGCAGCAGCGATTTCAGTACCAATGTAAAGAATTCAGGAGGCGAGCTCAGATATTTCACTTTCTATATAATGGCTGAGGATACCGACGGTGAGGAGTCTATGCTGGTGAGCCAGTTCAATACTCTCTTCCTGCTGAAGGACGGAAAATACTATACTTTTGGTTAATGGAGATGCTTGATATGAAGTCTTTATTCAGTAAAATTATTGCAGCGGCTGCTGCTGTGTCTATGTCTGCTGCACTTTTCTCCTGCGGCGGTGAAGGCTCCTCCTCAGAGAGCAAGGAAAAGGACCCCAATGCGCTTGTTGAGGACATCGGAGATGATGTGAACGTTTCAGCCGATGATATGCCCTATGGAGCTAATATCACCACTCTCTCCAAGCAGGATGACGGAGTGCTGGCAACTACTGAGTTCGATACCCGTTATATCTCAATTGATGAGGGAAAGCTGTTCAGCAACTACTTCTGCTCTATCGCAGAAAAGGACAGCGCTCTCTTTGAAAGCGTGAGCTACAAGCCCTATCTGGACGCTCTGGTGGCAGAATCCGGCTGCGCTGACATCCAGGACTATGTTAACTCCTATTATGAGAGGTACAAGGCCCTTGTGGGCGCTGATTTCAAGTTCACCTATGTTTATGCTGCCGACTGCAAGGATGCTAACAGCGGCTTCAATTTCATCCCTTATGACGAGAAGATAAAGGAGCTCGCTCCTGACGCTGAGATACGCACTAAAATGGCCCTGCCCATATACCTCAACTTCTCCGCTACCGATGACAGCGGACTGGGCGGTGAGGTCATCCCTCGTGCTTCCTATGACTTCCCTCTGGGTGTTGAGCTGGGAGATACTGACTTCATCTGGATATGTATATATAACATCGACGGCAATGACTATATCATCTGGTAATAAATGCAATGCCTCCCGGAATGGGAGGCATTTTCTCTGTATGGACAAAAGATAAGGCCTCCCTTTCGGGAGGCCGTTTTGTTATATCTGTGTTGAGTAGTTGGGAGCTTCCTTTGTGATGTAAATATCATGAGGGTGGCTCTCCTTGAGGCCTGCGCCTGTGATGCGGATGAACTTTGCCTTCTCGTGGAGGGTGGGGATGTCTACACATCCGCAGTAACCCATACCGGAGCGGATTCCGCCGACGAGCTGGAATACTGTATCTGCAACAGGGCCCTTGAAGGGAACTCGTCCCTCGACACCCTCAGGTACCAGCTTCTTAGCGCCTTCCTGGAAATATCTGTCTGTTGAGCCGTTGGCCATTGCGCCAAGGCTTCCCATTCCTCTGTATACCTTGAACTGACGGCCCTGATATATCTCAGTCTCACCGGGAGCTTCTGCACAGCCTGCCAGAAGTGAACCGAGCATTACAACGTTTGCGCCGGCTGCAAGTGCCTTTACTATGTCTCCGGAGTACTTGATACCGCCGTCTGCAATAACGGGGATGCCGTACTTCTGAGCTACGCAGGCAACGTCATATACTGCTGTTATCTGGGGTACGCCAATGCCGGCTACGACTCTTGTTGTGCAGATGGAGCCGGGTCCGATGCCGACCTTTACGCAGTCTGCGCCTGCTGCGATGAGAGCTTCAGCAGCCTCTGCTGTAGCGATGTTTCCGGCGATGACAGGAGTGTCCGGGAATGCTTCCTTGACCATTTTCAGGCACTTGATGATGTTCGCACTGTGGCCGTGTGCGGAGTCGAGGACGAGGACGTCTGCCTGTGCGTCGATGAGAGCCTTTGCTCTGTCGAGGACGTTTGCGGTAACGCCGATTGCTGCGCCGCAGAGGAGTCTGCCCTTGCTGTCACGGGCGGAGTTGGGGTACTGTACTGATTTTTCTATGTCCTTGATGGTGATGAGTCCCTTGAGGTAGCCGCCTTCGTCTACCAGGGGGAGCTTTTCTATCTTGTGGGCACGGAGTATCTCCTGAGCCTCGGCAAGAGTAGTTCCCACGGGAGCAGTAATGAGGTTGTCCTTGGTCATTACCTCAGATATCTTAGCCTTGAAATCTGTGAGGAAGCGCATATCTCTGTTTGTGATGATGCCTACCAGCTTGTTATTGCCGTCAACTATCGGAACACCTGAGATCTTGAACTTGCCCATGAGTTCGTCTGCATCGGCAACGATGTGGTCTTCTGTCAGTGAGAAAGGATTAACGATTACGCCGTTTTCGGAACGCTTTACCTTATCCACCTCTTCAGCCTGCTGCTCGATAGTCATATTCTTGTGGATGATACCGATACCGCCCTCTCTTGCAATAGCGATGGCCATTCTGGAATCTGTTACGGTATCCATTGCGGCAGTCATTATAGGTGTGTTGAGCTTGATAGTTTTGGTGAGCTGGGTGCCGAGTCTTATCATATTTGGTGTTACGTCTGATTCCGCAGGTATCAGCAGTACATCGTCAAATGTGAGACCCTCTTTCTGAAATTTGCTGTTCATGTCAGTCAGCATAATAAATTCCTCCTTACATCGTTTTTCCATCTTTTTAGCCGGTGCCGTTGTATGGAAACGGCGAAGTACATAAGAACAATCAATAGTTTATTATCTTTAATCATACTATTTTTAGCCGGATATGTCAATACCCGTCACGGGGGGACGGGCATAGAAATTTTTGGTCTGAAAAGCAGACGTTTTGGCAAAAAAAGCAATGTTACCCGTTAAAGCGACATCACTTCAAAGTGCTGCGTCATCTGGGATCTCCGGAACATAGGCGGAACGGCGGGCATACTCCTTCAAAATGAGCGTAGCATCGGAGCCGTCGATGCCTCCTGTGAGGTCATAGTCAGCAGCAAGCTGACCGTAGGCATTGAGCGTGGTGCCGTAGCCGCTGCCTACACTTGCATACTCTCGGAGAGCCATTGTAGCGTCGGAACCGTCTATGGCGCCGTCGTCGTTGATGTCGCCGCAGATGAACTTCCGGAAGGTTATCCCCTCGGACTCTGCGTAGCTCTCCACTGCTGTACCCTCCTCACCGTGGACCACAAATCCTGCGATGTTCTCTACAGCGCCGTTTCTGATGCTGTAGTGCTGGCCTATGGCGGTCTCACTTATGGACGTAACAGTTTCAGGGATATAGAGCCCGCTGAGCTCGGAGCATCCGAAAAAGGCATGGGAGCCTATCGAGGATACTCGCTCGGTGATAGTTATATATTTCAGTGAGGAGCAGGCATTGAAGGTGTTGTCCTTGATAGCCTTTACGGGAAGTCCCAGCTTTACGGTCTCAAGTTCTGAGCAGGACATGAAACAGCCTGCGCCTATCTGTGAGACTGTGTCCGGGAGAGCGATATATCTCAGGCCTGTGCATCCGGAAAAGGCATAGTCGCCTATGAAGGTCACTCCGTAGGGTACTGCGGCGGATGTCAGATCGGTCTTGCCAAGGAATGCTGCCTTGCTTATAGAGGTGACTCCTGCCGGGATGACTGCGTCATTGGGACCAGCGTAGGTCAGCAGCCTTCTTCCCTCAGCATTGCATAGACAGCCCTCCACTGAGAGAAATGTTGGGTTTTCGTCGCTGACGCTTATGGAAGTCAGCATGGGGCAGGCTGAAAATACGTATTCTCCCACGGTCTCCATTCCGCTGCCGATGCTTACGGTGCAGAGATTGGGGCAGGCTGAAAAGCTGCGCTCACCGATAGTCTTTACCGAGTCCGGGATAACTGCGGCAGTGAGCTCGTCAAGTCCCATGAATACACTGCCGGCAATGGCCTCAACAGGGTAGTCCTCGATAGTGTCAGGGATGATGAGTACGGCGTCCGAGCCGGTATATCCGGTAATTACGGCACTGCCGTCATTTATCTCGTAGATGAACTCTATGCTGCTGTCAGTCTCCGCTGAAACTGACTGTACCGGCATTGAGGAGGCAAGGAGCGCTGCTGCCGGCAGAAGTGATAATAGCTTCTTCATGTCATACCTCCCTGCGGCAGGCCTTTCCGTTTATCATCACCAGTGCAGGCTCACTCATGAGGTCAAGGGGATTTTCGCCCTTCCTGTAGAGCTGGAGGTCAGCGTCCTTGCCGGGAGCGAGGGTGCCTGTGACCTCGTCTATGCCGAGTATCTCGGCAGGGTAGACGGTGAGCATTTTCAGTGCCTCCATAGGGTCCAGTCCGCCCTTTACTGCGGCCTGTGCCGAAAGGGGAAGGTACTGTATCGGAATGACGGTATGGTCTGTGCATATAGCCAGCTTTACGCCGTTTTCGTGCATTATGGATGCATTTTTCAGCTCAAGGCCCTTCATTTCAGGCTTGCAGCGGTCGCAGATTATTGGGCCGCATATCACCGGTATGTCCTGCTGGGCGATTATGTCGGCTATCTTCCAGCCCTCTGTGCCGTGGATTATTACGGGGTCAAGGGAAAATTCCTTGGCGATACGCATGGCTGTGCAGATGTCGTCTGCACGGTGACAGTGGAAAAATGCCTTCATCTTGCGGTCCAGCAGAGGCATGAGCGCCTCACACTTTATGTCGTACTCCGGCGGGTCGTAATTCTCACTGTCAGAGTAGTAGCTGTCCATGTCGTGGACGTAGCGGCGTGCCTTGTAGAGTCCCTCACGGATGAGGGCAGCTACGGCCATTCTGGTGACGGGAGTCTCGGAGCGGTCATTGTAGACGTTCTTAGGATTCTCTCCCATTGCGAATTTGATGCCGCAGGGCTTTATGAGCATATCGTCGATACGGCGGCCGTCGGTCTTGATGGCGCATATCTCTCCGCCGCAGGCATTTGCGCTGCCGGGGGAGGATGCCGCTGCGGTTATTCCCCTCATACGGGCCTCTTCAAAGCAGCGGTCAAAGGGATTTATGCCGTCGATAGCTCTCATCTGAGGTGTGAAGGGGTCGGTGGACTCGTTGCAGTCGTCGCCCTCGAAGTCCAGGCCGTCCTCGATGATGCCGAGGTGGGTGTGAGCATCGATGAATCCGGGGAGGACGGTGCCTCCGCAGGCGTCGATGCTGTCCTCCGGAAGTGTCTCCGGAGCACCCTGGCCCAGGGCAGCTATCTGGCCGTCTCTGGTCTCTATCCAGCCGTTTTCGATGACACCGGCTGAGTCCATTGTGATTATCCGTGCGTTATATATAAGCATAGCTTTCTCCATGTGGGGTCATTTCCTGACTGCTTCTGCGATTTTTTCGGCAGTCTCTACAGGACTTCCTGAGCAGTCGATATGTATATTTGAATTCTGCATATAGACGCTCCTGCGCTGGTCGTAGAGCGCCTGGAGCTCCTCCTTTGTTGAGCGCATGACTATGGGACGGTTGGTGTCGTCTTTGATACGCTCGTAGCAGGTCTCGAAGGGGACATCAAGGAATATCACAGCACTGCCTGCTGACTTTGCAGCGGCGGCAGTATCACTGTTGAGCATGGCTCCTCCTCCACAGGCGGCAACTACTGTCTTTCCGCATAGAGACTTTACTATCTCAGCCTCTGTGGTGCGGAAGAAAGGCTCCCCCTTCTGCTCGAATATTTCCGGTATGGTCATGTCAAGTGTTCTGACTATGAGGTCATCGGTGTCGGTGAATCCACAGCCTATCTTCTTGGCTGCCAGCTTGCCGACGGTAGTCTTTCCGCAGCCCATAAAGCCGCATAGGAATATAGTCATGTTCTTCCTCCCTTTTCTCTGGCCGGACTGTGTCACTTGCTGTTCATAGCATTGACTGCGTCCTCGACCTCTGTGATTATCTTTGAAACAGCTTCTGCCGGGAAGCTGCCGCCGTACCATATCTCGTGAGCCTTTACTGCCTGATATACCAGCATTGCAGTGCCGCCTACTGCGGTCTTGCCCATTGCTCTGGCTTTTTTCATCAGGAGGGTCTCAGTGGGGTTGTAGATGACGTCGAAGACACTGCCGCTGTTCTCTATGACACTGTCACTTACGGCGCAGGCCTCAGTCTTGGGGTACATTCCGACGGGAGTGGCATTTATCAGCAGGTCACGGCTGCCTTCAAGGGAGGCAATGTCAGCTATCTTCACTGATGCTCCGGGGCATTTCTGCATTATCTCTGCCATGAGAGCCTGAGCTGCCGGGACGTCCTGGGGGATGACTGCAAGGGTGATGTTTCCTCCGTGGAGGGCAGTTTCAATGGCTATCATCCTGCCGACTCCGCCGCAGCCGAGTATAGTTACCTCGCCGCCGAGAGGAAGTCCCTCAGCAGACCTGAGAAATCCGTCACAGTCAGTGTTATAGCCTATAAGACGGCCGTTGTCGTTCTTGACACAGTTCACGGAATTGTATCTCTCTGCACTCTCGCCCAACTCGTCCATAAGGGCGATGACTGCCTGCTTGTGAGGGATAGTCACGTTCATTCCGGCGTGCTCTTCAATGACAGCTCTTGAAGAGGGGAGGTCCTCAGGGGCGATGTCAAGAAGGCTGTACTCGCCGTCTTTTCCGCTGAGGGCAAAGAGTTTTTCGTGTATGAGAGGGGACATGGAATGTCCCAGGGGGTGGCCTGTAAGGGCAAATTTACTCATAAATAGCAGCTCCTTCGAGTGTTTCCATATTTTCAACGTTGAATGCGGCAGCCTCAGGGAGAGTTTTCTTCACAAGGCCTGTGAGGGTCCTGCCGGGACCGAATTCAACGAATCTGTCAGCTCCGGCCTGGCTCATTGCCATGAGCTCTGAGGTGAAGCGGACGGGGGATACGATGTGCTTTGCAAGCATTGATGCCATGTCTGAGAAGTCGGTGAGCTCTCCGCCGGTAACGTTGGAGTAGTACTTCTTGTCCGGTGCGGAGAAGTTTATTGTCTTTGCAGTCTCGTAGAAAAGGTCAGCAGCAGGCTGCATCAGCTTTGAATGGAATGCGCCGGCTACGTTGAGGGGGATGACTCTGCCCTTCATTTCCTTGAATATGGGAGTTACCTCCTCAATGCCTTCGGGAGTGCCTGCGATAACTGTCTGTACAGGGGAGTTGTAGTTTACTGCGGTGACGAAATTCTGTGCGGCGGCGCATACTTCCTCCACCTTTGCGGGCTCCAGCTTCATTACTGCTGCCATAGCACCCTTAGTCTGTGAGACGGCCTCCTCCATAGCGGCTGCTCTTGCCTTTATCAAGCGAAAAGCGTCCTCAAGGGATACCATTCCGGAGGCGTACATTGCAGCGTACTCACCAAGGGAGTGTCCGGCAACACCGTCAAACTCAAATCCCCGGAGCTGGGCTGCCTTCAGGCAGGCCATGGATGTAGCCATTATAGCAGGCTGGGAGTTTATGGTCCGGGAGAGCTCCTCGGCAGGTGCGTCCAGGCAAACAGCCTTCAGGTCCATGCCCAGGATGTCGGAGCCGGCCTCATATATCTCTGCAACTTCCGGTACTGCGGCAATAATATCTCCGCCCATTCCGGGAGTCTGGGAGCCCTGTCCTGAAAATAGTGAAATTGTCATAATGATAAACTTCCTTTCTGTGTGTTATACACAAATAAATGGATAAATCGCACAAATATCTCTTGAATAATTTATTCAAAAAGACGATATTTTGTTTCCGGGTGAATAAAGTCTGAAAATATCATTGCAAAAAAACCGGAAATGATTTACAATATATAATGTGTGGATGAATGTATCCACTAATAATATAACATAAATTTTCGGGTTTTACAACCATATTTTCATAATTTATCGTGTTAAGGAGATTTTTTAATGGGAATCAACATTCTGGGAATGGGAAAATACGTCCCTGAGCAGGTACTGACAAATGACGATTTTACCCGGTTTATTGAGACGAATGACGAGTGGATAAGGACAAGGACCGGTATCGTCAGCCGCCCTATGGCAGGCTGGGAGCCCACATGGTATATGGGTAAAAAGGCTTCCCTGGAGGCTATTGAAAAGGCTGGTATAGACCCTGCTGAGATAGGCCTTGTTATTTCCACCACTGCTACTGCAGACTTCCATACCCCCAGTATGGCCAGCGTTATACAGTACGAGACAGGTGCGGTAAATGCAGGCGCCTTTGACCTGAATGCAGCCTGCACGGGCTTCGTTTATGCACTTGATGTGGCCAGAAGATTCCTGGAAACTGACAGGACAATTAAATATGTGTTAGTTTCAGCTAACGAATCCCTTTCACGTTTTCTCGACTTTACTGACAGAGGTTCATGCATCCTCTTCGGTGACGGTGCTGCAGCGGCTGTTGTGGAGTACAGCGACAAGCTCTACTCCTCTGCTCTCGGCTCAGACGGCAGCGGCGGAAAATACCTCTATGCAAGAGCTATGCAGGTAGCTCCGGAGATAGCTCAGGACCCGCCTGCTGACTTCACTTCCGACTTCGAGGACAGCCCCCTCCACAAGCTCCGCCAGAACGGCAAGGAGGTATACAAGTTCGCAACTCAGGCACTCCCTAAGTCCTTTGAACTTGCAGCCGGAAAAATAGGCATCACAAAGGATGACATCGACTGGTTCATCCCTCATCAGGCTAATATACGCATTATTGAGACCGCCGCCAAAAAGCTCGGCGCTCCAATGGATAAATTCATAACAACTCTTGACCACTATGGAAATACGTCAAGTGCGTCTATCCCTCTCGCTCTCGGAGAGGCCATTGAAAAAGGCCTTGTCCAGAGAGGTCAGAAACTCGCTCTGATAGGCTTCGGCTCAGGTCTGACATACGGCGGGATAATCCTAGAATACTGATATAAGGAGAAAACGGAATGAAAACAAGGATCACAGAACTCTTAGGATGCGAATACCCCATAATCCAGGGCGGCATGGCCTGGGTAGCTGAGCATACACTGGCATCTGCTGTTTCAAATGCAGGCGGTGTCGGACTCATCGCCGGCGGAAACGCTCCTATCGACTATCTTCGTGAGCAGATAAGGCTCTGCAAGGAAAAGACCGATAAGCCCTTCGGCGTGAATATCATGCTCATGAGCCCTAATGCTGACGACCTGGCTCAGCTCGTCATAGATGAGGGGGTAAAGGTCGTCACTACCGGTGCAGGCAACCCCGGAAAGTACGTCCCTGCGTGGAAAGAGGCAGGTATCAGGGTCATCCCTGTAGTTCCTTCCGTTGCACTTGCAAAGAGAATGGAAAAGTCCGGCGCTGACGCTGTTATCGCTGAGGGCACAGAGTCAGGCGGACATATTGGTGAGAATACTACAATGTGCCTGGTACCTCAGGTGGTGGATGCTGTAAGCATCCCCGTTATCGCTGCCGGCGGTATCGCTGACGGCAGAGGCATGGCCGCTTCCTTTATGCTGGGAGCTGAGGGCGTACAGATAGGCACACGCTTCCTTGCTTCTGAGGAGTGCCAGATACATCCGACTTTCAAGGACCTAGTAATAAAGGCAAAGGATACAGACAGCGTTGTAACAGGACGCTATACAGGACATCCGTGCAGAAACGTCAAGACCAAGTTCGCTAAGAAACTGGCAAACGGCGAGAAGGACGGTACACTTTCACCGGAGGAGTTCGAGAACCTTACTGTAGGCGCTCTCCGCAGAGCCGTTGTTGACGGCGACCTCGAAAGCGGCTCCTTCCTCTGCGGCGCTATCGCAGGTATGATTAATGAAGTGAAGTCCTGCGCTGACATCGTAAGGGAGATAAACGACGGAGCTGAAAAGCTGCTCAAACTTTGAGAATGTCCACGGACGCTCATTGAAATAAATGGAGGTAAACATTATGCCAACAGCATTAGTAACCGGCGCCTCTCAGGGAATCGGCGCCTGCATCGCAAAAAGACTCGCTAAGGACGGCTTTGACATCGCCGTCAATTACTACCCCAGTGAAGGCGACAAGGCCAAGGCTGCTGAAGTCGCCGAGGAATGCCGTGCTCTCGGTGTCAAGGCTGAGATATTCCCGGCAGACGTCTCAAAAATGGCTGACTGTGAGGCTATGGTCAAGGCTGTCAAGGAGACCTTCGGCACTATCGAAGCACTCGTGAACAACGCAGGCATCACCAAGGATAAGCTCCTTGCACGTATGTCAGAGGACGAGTACGACGCAGTTATCGCTGTTAACCAGAAGAGCGTTTTCAATATGCTCAAGCACACCTGCCCCATTATGATGAAACAGAAATTCGGACGCATCGTCAACGTTGCATCTGTGGCAGGTCTCTACGGCAACCCCGGACAGATAAATTACTCGGCTTCCAAGGCCGCTATGATAGGCATGACCAAGACTATCGCAAAGGAGTACGGCAAGAAGAACATCACCTGCAATGCCGTTGCTCCGGGACTTATCCGCACCCCCATGACCGACGTTCTCAGTGACGAGCTGAAGGCCAGGATGCTTGAAGTCGTAGCTATGAAGCGCTACGGCGAGCCCGAAGAGATAGCCTCTGTGGTGTCATTCCTTGTTTCAGATGACGCATCCTATGTTACAGGACAGGTCATTGAAATATCCGGCGGTATCTCCATGTGATGCCAGCCTATAAATACAGATAAACTGAAAGGAAAAAATATGAGCAGAAGAGTTGTAATTACCGGAATGGGTGCTGTCACGCCCCTCGGTACCGGAGTTGAAAAATTCTGGACAGGAGTAAAGGAGAACAGGATAGGCTTCTCTTTCATAGACCGTTTTGATACCCAGCGCACAGGTGTCAAGATAGCCGGAACAGTAAGAGATTTCGACGAGACGGCATATTTCGGCGTTAAGGGATGCTTTGACAAGAAGGAAGCAAGACGTATGGACAGATTCACTAAGTTCGCTCTGGTAGCTGCCCATGAGGCTCTTGAGGATGCAGGTACTGATTTTTCGGACCTCGACCCTTACAGGGCGGGAGTAATCGTAGGCTCAGGCATCGGCGGCATCGACCTTACCCTTGTTGAGTACAACAAGTACCTCGAAAAAGGTCCGGACAGAATGTCTGCCTTCTATATCCCCATGATGATAAGCAATATGGCTGCCGGCACTATTTCAATGAAGACCGGATTCAGAGGCGCGAATTTCGACGTTACTACAGCCTGTGCTACAGCTACCCACTCAATAGGCGAGGCCTTCCGCAAGATAAAGGACGGCTACCTCGACGCTGCCATTGCAGGCGGTACAGAGAGCACCAATGTTGAGTTCACATATGCCGGATTTGCCAATATGAAGGCACTTACCAAGTCAGATGACCTGGAGAGAGCCTCTATTCCCTTCGACAAGGAGAGAAATGGCTTCGTCCTCGGTGAGGGCAGCGGTATCGTCATACTCGAAGAGTACGAGCACGCAAAGGCAAGAGGAGCTAAGATATATGCAGAAGTAGCCGGCTACGGCGCTACCTGCGACGGCTACCACATGACCTCTCCCATGCCTTCCGGTGAGGCCGCAGGCATGGGCATGACCCTTGCTATGCAGGAGGCCGGACTCACACCTGCTGACGTTGACTACATCAACGCTCACGGTACATCAACAGGTCTCAATGACAAGTACGAGACTGCTGCTATCAAGGTGGCTTTCGGTGACCAGGCTCACAAAGTAAAGATAAATTCTACAAAGTCCATGATAGGACACCTCCTCGGCGCTGCCGGTGCTGTTGAGGCTATAATATGTGCAAAGTCCATAGAAGAGGGATTCATCCACCGCACCGTAGGCTATAAGGTGCCCGATGAGGAATGTGACCTCGACTACTGCACAGAGAGCAATATACAGCAGGAGGTACGTGCTGCACTTTCCAATTCCCTTGGATTCGGCGGACACAACGCTACACTCTGCTTCAAGAAAGTTACAGACTAAGGAGGAACAACAATGAGCGACATCTTCGGTATGGTAGATACTGATACAATAGAAAAGCTGGCTGACATCATCAACAAGAAGGAGCTCTCCGAGCTCAATATAGCTGACGGGGAAAAGACTATCACCCTGAAGGGCAAGAAGGCACCTCTGGCACCTCCGCCGGTAATGCCTGTACCATTTATGGGCGCTCAGGCTCCTGCCGCAGCTCCTGCACCTGAGGCCGCTCTCGCACAGAGCGAGGCTGCCGTTGCTGAGGAAATAAGCGGAAATGTGGTCAAGGCTCCTATCGTCGGCACATTCTATGCGGCTCCTTCACCTGACAAGGCTCCATTCGTTAAGGTGGGCGACGAGGTCAAGAAGGGCGACGTTATTATGATAATCGAGTCCATGAAGCTCATGAATGAGATACAGTCGGACTATGATGGCATCGTTGACAAGATACTTGTGGATGACGGTCAGCCTGTGGAGTATGACGAGCCCGTTATGATAATAAGATAATGAAACTGTCGGAGCTGAAATACATAACTCAGGATGACATCGACCAGGCTCATATAAATATAACATCTGCTGAAATGTTCAGTGAAGTCCAGGATTTCAACACCCATATGCTGCGGATGCAAAGAGAGCGCCGGAGCTATCTCCGGGACTTCTGGGCAATGGTGGGCCTCAACGCTGTGTTCATAGCTCTTATGATGTCATTCGGCCTGGGAAGGAAGCATTCCCTGGTCTACCATTCGGGCAGTATGGGACTTACCCTCTGCTTTGTAATGGCTTTGGTGTATATTCTGCTTTTTGGCTATTTCATCGTATTCAGACGGATACATATCTGGCGGCTGGGCCTGGGACTTACTCTACCTATGCTTCTGCTGGACCCTGCATTTATCATTCTTGTCCTGGCTAATACCTACATCCTCCGGAAAATGGACCAGATAGACTCCCGGATTCGGGACGAGGTGGGCTACCCGCATTTCGTTCAACTCAACGGCTCATACATCAGGGACGAGGAGAGCGCTGAGGACGGAGTCATGGATGATACAGCGGAGGAGTACAGCTTCGATAAGTTCAGGGATAAGTCCGGCGGTCCTATGCTCATTGATAATGATATAGAGGAAAACTGAATGACTTATAAATATCTTACTCAGGACATCATCCGCTCCGGAAGGTTCACTGCTGCAAGTGCTGAGCAGTACCGGGAGGCGGTGGAATATAACAACATGATGTCTCAGTACCAGATGATGAAGGGACGGCTGCTGGCAGCAAGGGACGTATACGGTCTGCTGTACGTGGTGGCCTATCTCATGTCCCTTTGCCTTTTCCTGAAACCCATAATATTCAAGGGCGTAGGAGGCATAAATCTGGCAGCGGCATTCATTGCCGGCGGAGGCTATTTCTACCTCCTGCTGAGATATATCATCCCTGACTTCGGCAGCAACGATACAATAGTAAAGCTGCCCGCCCACAGAGTCGGCGGTAAATACGGCGGAAGGGTAACAAGCTGCAATGAGATAAGGACAGGAGCGAGCTTCGGTACCATTGCCGCTCTCATACTCGGCTTTGTCATGGTGCTGATAAGCGTTATCGTGCTGAAGGACAGATATACCGTTAATATGGGAGTGTCTGCCGCAGCGCTGGCCCTGTGTACCGCTTTTCTGATATTCTTTGTGTTCCGCAGGGAACGCTGGAACCTGTGGTTCTCTGTTATGAGCGCTGCTGCGTTCCTTCTGATCAATCCGGTTGTGTCTGTTTACGCTGTCCTCATCATCGCAGTCTCGGCGCTGGTGGATAAATTCGACAGGGACATCAGAGACAAGGAAGGCTACCCGGATTTTGTACCGCTGACTGTTACAACTACCTACGAGGGCAG
Source organism: Ruminococcus flavefaciens (assembly GCA_902762855.1). Taxonomy (GTDB): domain Bacteria; phylum Bacillota; class Clostridia; order Oscillospirales; family Ruminococcaceae; genus Ruminococcus; species Ruminococcus flavefaciens_V. The sequence continues at coordinate 21,599 of CACWPR010000008.1, read as the reverse complement.
TAAAATGGTCAGGTCATATGACGATTTCAACAGATTCGACGGCATAGACGACGAAATGGAAAGTATCTGAAGGAGGACAGTTTTATGTCTGATATACTTATGAATAAAGAACAGATAATGGAAATAATCCCTCACCGTGACCCATTCCTTCTCATTGACGAGATTGTTGATATGGAAGTTGGTGTGAAGGTCCATGCAAGAAAATATATCACCGAGGAGGACTTCTGGTTCAAGGGTCATTTCCCCGGTTATCCCGTAACTCCCGGAGTTCTCATGGTGGAGATGCTTGCGCAGGCAGGAGCTGTTTGTATGCTCTCAAAGCCGGAGTTCAAGGGTAAGATAGGTCTCTTCGGAGGCATCGACAAGGCTAAGTTCCGCAGACAGGTAGTCCCCGGCGACGTTCTCGACCTTGAAGTCGAGATGATACGTCAGAGAGGCCCTGTGGGCGTCGGCAAGGGTATCGCTTCAGTAGGCGGCGAAAAGGCTGTTGCCTGCGAGATAACCTTCGTCATCACCGACGGCAGCAAGGACTGAGTCCCTGCCGCTCTTATACAAAGGAGAACAGTGTAAATGTTCAGAAAAGTACTTATTGCTAACAGGGGAGAGATAGCAGTGCGTATCATACGTGCCTGCCGTGAGCTGGGAGTCCGCTGCGTTGCAGTGTATTCCACTGCTGACAGAAATTCCCTCCATGCACAGATAGCTGACGAGGCAGTGTGCATAGGACCTCCCGCAACAAAGGACAGCTACCTGAATATGAATGCTATCATTCAGGCTGCTATAAATACAGGTGCAGATGCCATACACCCCGGATTCGGATTTCTCTCGGAGAATGCCGACTTCGCAAGGCTCTGCGAGAAAAATGATATAACCTTCATCGGCCCGTCCTATCATGCCATTGAGATGCTGGGCAACAAGGCTGCTGCAAAGGAGACTATGGCTGCTGCCGGAGTCCCGGTAATACCAGGTACAAAGGGCGCTGTGAAGTCCCTGGAGGAGGCTGCTGCCTTCGCTGAAAAGGCAGGCTACCCAGTGCTGGTAAAGGCTTCTGCCGGAGGCGGCGGACGTGGCATCAGAAGAGTTGACAGCTCTGAGGAGCTGGAGTCCCAGATAACTGCCGCTCAGCAGGAGGCCAAGAACTTCTTCGGTGACGATTCGGTATATATCGAGAAATTCCTCATAAATCCACACCATGTTGAGATACAGATAATCGCTGACCAGCATGGCAACTACGTTTACCTCGGTGAGCGTGACTGCTCCATGCAGAGAAGAAATCAGAAGGTCCTGGAGGAATGCCCCAGCCCTATAGTTGACGAACCCCTGAGACAGCGTATGGGCCAGGCTGCCGTAACTGCCGCAAAGCAGTGCAATTACTACAATGCCGGCACTATCGAGTTCCTTGTGGACGACAACCGTGACTTCTATTTCATGGAGATGAACACCCGTATCCAGGTCGAGCATCCCATTACTGAGGAGGTATCAGGTTTTGACCTGGTAAAGGCTCAGATAGAGATAGCTTCCGGAATGACTCTCAGCGTAAAGCAGGAGGACATTGAGCTCCGTGGACACGCTATAGAGTGCCGTATCAACGCAGAGAACCCCGATAAGGACTTCCGTCCCTCACCGGGCACCATAACTGCCCTCTATATGCCAGGCGGCCCCGGCATACGTATAGACGGCGCAGTTTATCAGGGCTATACCATAACCCCATACTACGACTCAATGATAAGCAAGCTCATCGCCCACGGCTCTGACCGCCAGGACGCTATAAATAAGATGACCTGGGCACTTGCAGAGTTTATCGTAGAGGGTGTTGATACCAATATCGACTTTCAGCTCGAACTCATCCGCAACCCCGATTTCAGAGAGGGAAAGTACGATATAGGATTCCTGGGAAGATATATGGAGGAGCACAAGAAAAAGTGACCTCCCCAGCCAATATTAACAGAATTGCGGTGAAATTGATTGTTTGAAGATTTTTTTGACGTAGTAAAGAAGCGTTTCAACGGCGGCGCCGATGAGGAATACAAGCCGCCGATGTTCAAGTGCCCCCGCTGTCAGGAGCTCAGTCCCCTGTCACGGTATGAGGAGCTCCACAGAGTTTGCCCTAAGTGCAACTACCACGGCAGGCTCTCCGCTCCTGAGCGTATATCCATTACCGTTGACAAGGACAGCTTCAGGGAGATGGACGCTGATATGATAAGCGGCAACCCTATCGACTTCCCGGAGTATACCGAGAAGCAGGAACAGCTCAGGGAGAGCACATCCCTCAATGATGCTGTCATAACCGGTACTGCCACCATAAAGGGCTCTCCGGTAGTCATTGGAGTCATGGACTCACGCTATATGATGGGCAGCATGGGCAGCGTTGTGGGCGAGAAGATAACCCGTGCATTTGAGTATGCCACTGAAAATGGACTTCCTGTTGTGATGTTCACTGCATCAGGCGGAGCACGTATGCAGGAGGGCATAGTTTCACTTATGCAGATGGCAAAGACCTCCGGTGCAGTCAAGCTCCACAGCGACAATGGAGGACTCTATATAACAGTCCTCACAGACCCCACCACCGGCGGAGTCACAGCGAGCTTTGCGTCACTGGGCGACATTATCATCGCTGAGCCGAAGGTACTTATCGGCTTTGCAGGCAGAAGAGTCATCGAGAGCACCATAAAGCAGCGCCTCCCGGAGGACTTCCAGCTTGCTGAGTTCATGCACGAAAAGGGTTTCGTAGACATGATAGTTGAGCGCGGAAAGATGAGGAGCGTACTCTCACATCTGCTCAAGCTCCACGGCTACGACAGAAAGGAGGCCTGACCATGGAAGAGAAAAAGTCAGCCTGGGAAAGGCTCCAGCTCGTTCATACAAAGGGCAGACCCACTATCAAGGATTATATGCCCCTGGTGTTCACAGATTACTATGAGCTCCACGGAGACCGTCTCTGCGGCGACGACAAGGCTATCTACGGCGCTATTGCCCGTCTGGACGGCCGCCCTGTCACAGTTATCGCTCAGGTCAAGGGCAGGGACATAAACGAAAACAAGGCCTGCAACTTCGCAATGCCTCACCCTGAGGGCTACAGAAAGGCCCTGAGACTGGCACGTCAGGCAGAGAAGTTCCACAGACCTGTAATATGCTTTATAGACACCCCCGGCGCCTTCTGCGGAGTTGCCGCTGAGGAAAGGGGAATGGGCGAGGCTATTGCAAAGAATATTGCTGAGTTCATGACTATACGTACACCTGTAATATCCATCGTCCTCGGAGAGGGCGGCAGCGGCGGTGCGCTGGCTCTGGGAGTATGCGATGAGCTGGCTATGCTGGAGAACGCTCAGTACTCTGTTCTCTCACCCCGTGGATTTGCAAGCATACTCTGGAAGGACGCCTCCCGTGAGCAGGAAGCAAGCGAGATAATGCGTATCACAGCAGAGGATATGGTGGCTCTCGGAGTGGCCGAAACTATCATTGAAGAACCTCTCGGAGGAGCACATAACGATTTAGACAAAATTTCAGAGAATATTAAAGAATATTTGTCACAGAAAATTCCGGAAAAATGCGAAAAAGATATTGACGTTTTGCTGAAAGAACGTTATACTAAGTTTAGAAAGATCGGAGCATTCATTGAGTGAGTGGATACCGATCTTGCAGAGGCAGGATATGCCATAGATTAAAAGGAGGACTTAAATATGATTTTTGAAAAGCTCAAGGATATTATCGCCGAGCAGCTCGGCGTGGAAGCTGAAGAGGTAACAACTGAGGCTAACATCCAGGACGATCTCGGTGCTGATTCACTGGACGTCGTTGACCTTATCACAACTATCGAGGACGAGTTCGATCTCTCTATCCCCGATGAGGCTGTTGAGGAGATCAAGACTGTAGGCGACATCGTTAACTACATCGAGAAGAACGCTGACGCAGAAGAGTCTGAGGACTGATAACGAACAGGACTGCATTGCAGTCCTGTTTTTTGATATATGCAATAAAAGGGGACGCACAGTGTGCGTCCCTTATCTTTTATTCAACTGCCACCGGAGCGTCCAGCTTTGCAAAGTAGTTCTCTGCATAAGCTCTGTATTCCTTCCGGAAGGTCTCGTCGTTCTCCTTTACGTCGTGGAGATATGCGTGAATGTTGGTCTTTTCGTCTGTCTCGATAAGGCATCCTGCGATATTGGAGCAGTGGTCGGAGATACGCTCCAGATTGGTGAGAATGTCCTGGAAGATGTATCCCAGTTCAACAGTACATTCGTCGTTCTGGAGACGGCGGATGTGACGGTTCTTCAGCTCTGTGCTCAGGTTGTCCACCACTTCTTCAAGAGGCTCTACCTTGTGGGCGAGAGCGAGGTCATCTCTCTTATAAGCGGCAAAAGCGATGCTGATATTCTCAGCGATAGCCTCGTTGATGACTGATATCTCGTTGAGGCACTCAGCAGAGAAGTTGATGCTCTTCTCCTGCATCTCCTGTGCAGACTCTATAAGGTTTACTGCATGGTCGGAGATACGCTCGAAATTGCCGACACAGTGCATCATTTTTGATACCTTTCGGCTGTCTTTTCCGGTTACGCTGCTCTTGGATATGCGTATCAGATAGCTGTTTATCTTGTCCTCGAAGTTGTCTATGATGTCCTCGTTTTTGATGACCTGCTTTGCGGTGTTCTCATCATATTCCGTAAGAGATCTGAGACCCATCAGGATAGTCTGTTCAGTAAGCTCTGCCATTGCTTCAGCAGCTCTGCGGCAAGCCTCTACAGCCACGCCAGGTGTCTTGAGAAAACGCTCGTCAAGTCCTATCGGATGAGGTGTTTCTGCATCGCTGGACTCAGGCTCATCCTTATCCTTGATAATGATATGTGAGAGCTTTACAAGTACATTTGAGAAGGGGAGAAGGATAACTGTTATTGCGATGTTGAATATTGAGTGCATAACAGCAATACCGATATATCCTACAGTTTCATCAAATATCTCAAGGTGGATAACGTTTTGCAGTATCATTGACACAGGAAGGAGTATCAGTGTGCCAAGTACCTTTATAAGAATGTGTATACAGGCGACTCTTTTGGCGCTTTTATTTACACCTATACTTGAGATGAGTGCGGTAACACAGGTGCCGATATTTAGTCCCATTACTATTGGAAGAGCCATTCCGTAGGTCAGTGCTCCTGTCTGGGAAAATGCCTGTAAGATACCTATAGAAGCGGCTGAGCTCTGAATTATGCCAGTAAAGCCTGCACCTACGAGTACTCCGAGTATCGGATTTTTGAATGCTGTGAGTCCGCTTTGGAATTTAGGCGAGTCCGCAAGGGGGGTAACTGCTTCTGACATCAGCGACATACCTGTCATTATAATTGCAAAGCCAACAAGTATCCTGCCTATATCTTTCTTTTTATTTTTCTTTGCCCCCATTATCAGTATAACACCTAAAAGTGCTACCAGAGGTGCAAATGAGGTCGGTTTGAGCATCCTTATGAATGGATTTTTTCCGTCTACACCGGCAAGGCTGAGTATCCACGCTGTAAGAGTGGTGCCGATGTCGGAGCCAAAGCATACCGCAACGGTCTGTTCAAGCGACATGAGGCCGGAGTTGACGAATCCGACCAGCATAACGGTCATGGCAGAGGAGGACTGTATGGCAACAGTGACTCCCATACCGAGCATTATGGCTTTTAGTTTGTTGGAGGTCATTTTTTGCAGGGCTTTTTCCAGCTTGCCTCCGGTGAGCTTTTCAAGTCCTGTGGACATGACGTTCATACCGTATAGGAAAAACGCAAGTCCTCCGAGCATTGTGAAGATGTTAAAAATTGAAAATCCTTCGTCCATTGTCTTTCTCCTGATGTTTCGGGACTCTTCCCTCGGGTCCCGTTATTTTGCCCCTATTTTATCTATCCAGTTTTATTATAATGTCAACCGGACAAAAGGTCAAGGGACTTTGAGAAAGTTTAACCTGAATTTTACATAATCCGAAAAAAAGAGAACGCATCAGCGTTCTCATATATAGATCAATATGATACCCAGAATGACGATACCTGCTCCGATATATGTGAAAAGGGGAGAACGTCTGCGGGTAGTCTGCATCTCATTGGTGTCCTCGATGTCCTGTATCCTGAATACCTTCGGATTTTTGGGACTTACCTGTATCGTCACGATGTCTCCGGGCTTGACGTTTACTATCTTATCCGGCAGTATGGTATAATAGGTCCCGGTGACAACTGTTTCGTTTACGGCGTAGTCGGCGTATATCGTAACGGAGCGCATCTGGTTGAACACGTTTTCACTGCTTGCTTTCAGCTTGGTGATGACGGCCTCTGTTTCCTCGTACTCCCTGAATACGAATCTGTTGTAATATATGTTGACGGCTCCCAGTGCAGCGGTAACTATCCCTGTCAGCACCAGAGCCAGTCCCCATGCCATAACGTTGAACATAGTGCCTCCTTATACGAAAAGGGCAGGCTCAGAGCCTGCCCTTGATTTTTTGCTTTATCAGCCCATTACGATCTCAACTTCGTGAGTACCGCCCTCGCTGACAGGGATAACACAGCCGTCGATAGCCTTGCCGTCAACAGTCATGCTCTTTACACCCTTGCAAACGTGGTCAGGGTTCTTGACAGTGATGTTGTATGTAGCTCCACGGAACTGACGAGTTGCTGTGAAACCGTCCCACTCGTGAGGAATGGAGGGGTCAACTCTCAGACCGTCGAAGTCAGGCTGTACACCAATGATGTACTGTGAGATAGCTACCATGTTCCATGCTGCTGTACCTGTGAGCCATGAGTTCTTGCCCTCACCGAAACGGCTTGCATCCTTACCGGCGATCATCTGACCGTATACGTAAGGCTCAGTCTTGTGAAGGTCAGAGATGTCCTCGTTGAATGCTGGAGCGATCTTGCTGTAGTACTCGAAAGCCTTGTCTCCACGGCCAGCGTAAGCCTCAGCGCAGATTATCCATGCATTGTTGTGTGTGAATATACCTGCGTTCTCCTTGTATCCGCCGGGATATGTGGAGATCTCACCGTACTGGATGTAGTACTTTGTGAATGCAGGGTTGTTAAGTACGAGACCGTACTTAGTGTTGAGGTACTTGTCGATAGACTCAAGGGTCTTGATGTCAGCACCCTGGTCCTTACCGATCTCAGACATAACAGCGAATCCCTGGGGCTCGATGAAGATCTTGCCCTCTTCGCACTCCTTGGAGCCCATCTTTTTGCCGAATGCGTCGTAAGCTCTGATGAACCAGTCGCCGTCGAAAGCAGACTCCATGACGTTCTTCTTCATCTTGTCGATCTCAGCCTGAGCCTGGTCAGCCTCATCGTTCTTGCCGAGGTGACGGAGGATGCCTACGTAAGCAGGACCTGCGTATGTGAAGAGTGTAGCTACCATTACAGATTCAGCAGTCTTGGAGTAGCCGCCCTCAGCAGCAAACTTGGGGTTGGTGTATGTCTGGAAGCTCTCGCCGGGCTTGTCAGAGAAGCAGGAGAGGTTGATACAGTCGTTCCAGTCAGCTCTCATAGCCAGCGGGAGGCCGTGAGGTCCGAGGTTGTTTGCGATGTGGTAGAAGGAAACCTTCAGGTGGTCGAGCATAGGCTTAGCCTTGGACTCGTCATTGTCGTAAGGAACCATCTCGTCGAGGATAGACCAGTCGCCTGTCTCTTTGATGTAGGAGCCAACGGAGAGGATCATCCACAGCGGGTCATCAGAGAAGTCACCGCCGATGTCGGAGTTGCCCTTCTTGGTAAGAGGCTGATACTGGTGGTAGCATCCGCCGTCCTCAAGCTGAGTTGCAGCAAGGTCGATAAGACGCTCTCTTGCTCTGTCGGGTATCTGGTGAACGAAACCGAGGATATCCTGGTTGGAGTCACGGAAGCCCATACCACGGCCGATACCGCTCTCGAAGTAAGATGCGGAACGTGAGAGGTTGAATGTTACCATACACTGATACTGGTTCCAGATGTTTACCATTCTGTTTACCTTGTCATCAGGAGTATTTACGTTGAAAATGCCCAGGAGCTTGTCCCATGCAGCCTTCAGCTCAGCGAGACCCTCTGCTACCTTTTCGGGAGTGTTGTACTTCTCGATCATAGCGTAGGCCTTTTCCTTGTTGATAGTCTGGCCGTCAGCCTCGAACTTCTTGTCCTCAGGGTTCTCAACGTAGCCGAGGATGAATACGAGAGTCTTGCTCTCACCGGGAGCGAGAGTTATCTCCTTGTAGTGGGAAGCGATAGGAGACCAGCCGTCAGCGAAGGAGTTTGTAGCCTTGCCGTCTGTAACAGCCTGGGGGTCACCGAAGCCGTTGTAGAGTCCGATGAAGGAGTCACGGTCTGTATCGTATCCGTCAATATCGTCATTTACAGTATAGAAAGCATAGTGGTTGCGTCTGTCTCTGTACTCTGTCTTGTGGTAGATAGTAGAGCCCTCTACCTCAACACGGCCTGTAGAGAAGTTTCTCTGGAAGTTTGTGCAGTCGTCCTGTGCATCCCAGAGGCACCACTCAGCGAAGGAGAAGAACTTGAAGTTCTTTGCAACACTGCTGTCGTTTGTGAGAACTACCTGCTGAACCTCACCGTCGTAGTTCTGGGGAACAAAGAAAGTAACCTCAGCCTTGAGGCCGTCCTTCTTACCTGTGATAACAGTGTAGCCCATACCGTGGCGGCACTGGTACTCGTCGAGAGGAGTCTTGACAGGTGACCAGCCGGGGTTCCAGATGGTGCCGTTCTCGTTGATATAGAAATAACGTCCGCCCATATCAATGGGGACATTGTTGTAGCGATAACGTGTAATGCGGCGGAGACGAGCGTCCTTATAGAAGCAGTAGCCTCCTGCTGTGTTTGAGATGAGTGAGAAGAATCCCTGGTTTCCGAGGTAGTTTATCCACGGATAGGGTGTCTTGGGGGAATTGATAACGTATTCCTTGTTAGCGTCGTCAAAAAATCCGAACTTCATGATCAATACTCCTTTTATTTTTTACGTGATAAAAGCGGAGATACACACCGCATTTGCTTTATTATACCATATATTTGAATATATTACAATAGATTATGCAAAAATTGCGGTGTATTTTTTTTAGGACCTTTTTTGTGCATTTTTACCCGTTCTTCCTGCGGATATAAGTATGGGGCGATATTATATCGCCCCGGAATGGCCATTTCTGCATCTGCTCTTTAAGCATTATAATTTTGTAAAGAACCTCTCATGGGTCTCGAAGGTCTGACCGGGCTTTATCTCACGGTAGCCTGTAACATCAGCAGGGAGGCTGAGGTTGGGAGCGTCTATCATAGCTGTCATAGGCTCCGGACAGAAGTAGTGATTGAAGCCTCTGTCGTTCCAGATTATCCAGAATCCGTACTCCTCTGATACCTCGTAGCAGAGCTTTTTTCCGCTGGCAAGGTCCTCAGCGATGACTCCGTGGAACTTCTCGCCGTCAAGGTCGGCATACTCTCCGAAGTACATATCGTTGTCGCAAACCTGCAATACAGGGCACTTGCTGCCGTTCTTGTATTCAAGGTCCCACATGGTGAGAGTCTTCAGCTTCTCTGTGGGCAGGCATCTCTCGTTGAGCTCGCACTTCTTGCCTATCGGGACTGTCAGGCGGATGTCCTCTTCCCTGCCGCCGTCAGCAAAGGGAGCGTTTATCGTGGTGTGGGATGCCAGCGACATTGGAAGTACCTTTGTACCGGAAGTGTTTGTGAACACGATGTTCTGCTCAAGGCCGTTCTCGGAGAGAGTAAATGTGTACTCTGCAACGAAGGGAACAGGTAGGTACTGGAAGAACTCATCATTCTCGTCGTATACGTAGCGGGTCTTTACCCATGCACAATTGCTGTCAGCATTGTGCTCAACTACCTCGTGGCATCTTTTGTGGAGGAAACCGTGGATGTGGTTGTTGTAGGGAGCCTTCTCGTTGACAGGGAGCTGATAAACAGCGTCGGAAGTCTTGAGGACTCCGTCTGCAAAGCGGTTGGGGAGGTAGAGGGTAGGAAGTCCCCATACCTCTGCTGACTGCTTGATAGTATCGGCAGTATTGTCCTTGTTGAAACGGAAGAACTCCATGCCGTTCTTGTTGTCTCTGAGGCGGATAACGTTGGAGCCTACCTCGTTGGCGATATAAGCCTCATAACCGCCGGCCTCCAGCTTTATGCATGAAAGTCCGCAGAGCTCAGTAATGCTTGTGGTGTTTTTCATTTTAACATCATCCTTTCATATTAATTCGTAATTTGTAATGCCTGATTAGTTGAGTGCCCTTCGTGCATTTGCAGAGAATGAGCGAGTTTACGAGCGGCAGCGTGAAGGACGCAGCTTCCGGCTGCTTAATGCGTAGTGATAATTATCACCCTGAACAAATTGCCGTAAGCGAAAGCAGACTGACCGCTTTGCAGAGAATGAGCGAGTTTACGAGCGGCAGCGTGAAGGGCGCAGCTTCCAGCTGCTCAGTCCATACGATTTTCCATATCGGTGTACTCTCTCATGGGGGATATAGCCTTGTATGCAGGGCGGATTATCTTGTTGGAGTTGATGAGCTCCTCGATGCGGTGGGCGGACCAGCCGGCTATCCTCGAAGTGGCAAATATAGGGGTGAACAGTTCGTCCGGGATGCCCAGCATACGGTAAACGAAGCCGCTGTAGAAGTCCACGTTGGCACAGACTCCCTTATAGATGCGTCTTTCCTCGGCAATTACATCCGGAGCCAGACGCTCCACCAGTGAATAGAGTCTGAACTCGTCCTCACGTCCCTTTTCTGAGGACAGCTTTTCAACGAATCCCTTGAACACCTTTGCTCTTGGGTCGGACTGTGAGTAAACAGCGTGTCCCATGCCGTAGATAAGGCCTGCCTTGTCGAAGGCCTCCTTGTGGAGCAGCTTTCGGAGGTAGGACTTTACCTCCTCCTCGTCTGTCCAGTCGCCTACGTGCTCCTTCATGTCGTCGAACATCATTGCCACCTTGATATTGGCTCCACCGTGCTTTGGACCCTTCAGAGAGCCAAGAGCTGCAGCGATAGAGGAATAGGTGTCAGTGCCGGAGGAGGACACGACGTGTACAGTGAATGTGGAGTTGTTTCCGCCGCCGTGTTCAGCGTGGAGCACCAGAGCCAGGTCCAGGATACGTGCCTCCAGCTCGGTGTAATTTTTGTTCGGGCGGAGCATATAGAGCAGATTCTCAGATATTGAAAGCTCCGGGTCCGGGTCGTGGATGAAAAGACTTCCCCCGAAGGTGGAATATCTGTAGGCCTGATAGCCATATACCGCAAGTACAGGGAACAGGGTTATAAGCTCGATACACTGTCTCAGTACGTTGGGTATGGATATATCATTTGCATTATCGTCGTAGGAATAGAGCGCAAGGACGCTCTTGGCGAGGGTGTTCATCATGTTGTCACTGGGAGCCTTCATGATGACGTCCCTTGTGAATGAGGAGGGGAGTCTGCGGAAGTCTGCAAGTATCTTTCTGAACTCTGTTAGCTCGTGAGCCGAGGGCATCTTGCCGAAGAGCAGGAGATAGACGGTCTCCTCGAATCCGAAACGCTTTTCTTTTATAAAACCAGCGACGATATCTTCAACGTCGATGCCTCTGTAGTAGAGCTTGCCGTCGCCGTGATTGGGCATACCTTCACCGGTGTCGAGTACTTTTATAGTGCTTATGTTGGTGAGACCTGCTACGACGCCGTTTCCGTTTATATCTCTAAGACCTCGTTTAACGTCGTACTGGGTGTAAAGTGTTGGGTCTATCCTGTAGCCGTCCATTGCTTTTTCAGCAAGAGCGGTTATCTCAGGTGTGACCTCGGAAAATCCGTATTTCATGATATCGTCATCCCTTTCTATAAAAAAATTCCGGAGCTTGATGAATGGCAGTAACATATCCCCGGAAGAATACAAATTGTATTACACATTACAATTATAACTCATTTCACTAAACTTGTCAAGCTGCAACTGATATACCACAAGCATTTTTCCTAAAAATAGTTTCATTTATTGCGGATTTTGTAAATTGCTCTTGCAAATTATACTGATATGTGGTAATATATATGTATATACGCTTACATATACATGAAATAGATACTTTCTGCGAAAGGAGCTGGACTTTATTGGACGCAGCAGAATACAAATGCCCTAATTGCAGCGCAGACCTGAAATTTGACCCGGTAACACAGAAACTGAGCTGTGAATACTGCCTGAGCAGTTTCACCATTGAAGAGATAAAGCAGATATGCGCTGATACAGAAAACAGCATCCCAAGCGCCGAAGAAACTAATATGCAGCAGGACTTTGAGGAGCATACAAACCTCTTCCACTGTGCAAGCTGCGGTGCTGATATAATGTGCGATGACCAGCAGACTGCCCTTTTCTGCTATTACTGCCATAATCCTGTCATTCTTGCAGGCAAGATGACAGGCGCTTACAGGCCTGGCAAGGTCATAGGCTTCAAGCTCAACAGGGAAATGGCTCTGGATATGTTCAACAGGTGGGTGCAGAAGCGGATGTTCGTCCCGAAGGAATTCAAGTCCGAGCAGCAGGCCGAGAAGATAACCGGCCTTTACGTGCCTTTCTGGGTGGCTGACTGCAATGTCAGTGCCGATTTCAGTGCAGTGGGCAAGAAGATACGCCATTGGGTGTCGGGCAGCTATTCCTACACTGAGACAAAGGAATTCAGAGTTGTCAGACGAGGCAATATCTACGTTGACGGCATACCGGCAGACGGCGAGAGCAAGATAGATGACCTCCTCATGGAGTCTATAGAGCCCTTCGACTACAGTGAGCTCAAGGACTTCTCAATGTCCTACCTCAGCGGATTCTTCGCTGATAAGTACGACGTGGACAAGGCGGGAGTATTCCCAAGGATACGTTCAAGAGCGTCACAGGCCGGAAAAAAGGTCATCAGGGACAGCATCGGCTCATATAATTCCCTTGCTGTTCACGTTGAGCAGTACAATATAATGAATACCGACTGGGAGTATATGATGCTGCCGGTGTGGTTCATGACGTATAAATACAAGGATAAGGTCTACGAGTTCGCCATAAACGGCCAGACAGGCAAGCTGGCAGGCACTCCGCCCCTTGATATCCGCATGCTGAGGCTGGTCAGCCTTGGCATAGGTGCAGCAGTCGCCGTATTCTTAGGACTGACTGGAGGTGCATTCTTCGGATGAAAAAATTCGGAAAGGTACTTCTGAACATATTTTTAGTACTCATCTGTATATTCGGACTGCTTGCTGTTGACAGTGTTATCGCAAAGTCAGGAAATCCCAAGAATCTCTCTCAGGGATTCAGCGGCGACACCTCAAAATCAGGAGTGGTGGACAACTGCGGCCTCTTTGAGGACGATCCCCGGACTCTGGAGGGCCTTGACGAGGCAGTAAAGGCCTGTGCCGGAAATATCGGGATGAACGTCATGGTGTACATAGCCGGTGATGAAAAAGCCTACTACACTGACAGCTATACCGATGAATTCACGGATATACTCTATGACAGCACCTTTGGTGAGTACACTGACGGCCTTATATACTACATGGACCTCTCAGGAAAAAGTCCTGCATATGACTGTATCTCCAAGAGCGGAAAAGCGATGATATATTACGATGACGACACCTGTGAGAAGATATTCAAGACAATGGACTACTATCTTCCGTCATCCGGAAATCTGCCGGATGCTGACAGGATAAGGGACGGCATATATGTTTTCTGCGACAAGCTGGAGCAGTACAATGAGGATGCTTCCCCCGGTTCGTTCAAGTATGAGCACGATACGGATTCTCAGCCGAACGTGTATGTCTACGTTATGGACGGCAAGACATACATAACAAAAAAGAAGGCTCCCGGCGAAAAGATGCTCAGACTCATGGGCGCCGAGGTCATCGGAGCTATTGTGAGCCTGCTGATTTGCATAATCACCAAGAGCCGTTACAGGTTCAAGAGCAGCACAAACCCAAGCACTTACGTTTCACGGGAAAAGTCCAACCTCTACGAGCAAAGCGACGTTCTCATCCGCAGCTACGTCACCAAGCATAAGATAGAGTCCAGCAGCGGCGGCGGCGGTCACAGAAGCGGCGGCGGAGGCGGCCACGGCGGCAGCCACAGCCACAGCGGTCACCATAGATAAAGATACCTCCCTCACTTTTGGTGAGGGAGGATGTTTTTTTATCTGAGCGATATTTTTACTGTGTCGGAGTCTATTTCATTGTAGTTGTTGGAATCAAATATCTTTAGTATGAATTCAGCCTCTTTTATAGAGTCGCCGGATAGCCCATTATCCTTCAGATATGAGTCCAGTACGGTTATTGAGTCATTTGCTGCTTTTCCTGCGGCAACATCTGTGTGCAGGGATGCGTTGATAGAATAGCCGTCAACTGAAAAATCATCGCTGCTGACTACAACGGATTTATCGGAGCTGTTTTCTATTTTCAGCTTTATCTCTGTACTTATATTGAGCGAATCGGCTGACATTCCCGTATAGGTCACCTTGATATCGTCTTTGTCATAGATGACCGATTCTGCTGTTACACTTTTGCTTTCGGCTTTTTCATCTCTGATTTACAGTGCTTGCAAAGTTTAGTAGTGTTGGGATCCATAGATATTCTCCTCTTCAATGTATTTATCCCATTTTGGGATAATATTATTATACCAAAACGGTATAATATAAGTCAAGGATATGAAAAATATTCTACTAAACGCACAAATCAATGACTGCATTTTGGTGGAAAACGATGAGATTAAAAGAACTGCGGAAGGCCAGAAAGATGACACAGCAGAGGCTGGCTATGGAACTGAACATGAATCAGAACACCATAAGCCGCTACGAGAGCGGCGAGCGGCAGGCGGACTACCAGACGCTCATAGCTTTTGCGGACTTCTTCAATGTGTCGCTGGATTATCTTCTCGAACGCACAGATGACCCTGTGTTCATACCAAAAAAACTCCCTCACGGTATGCCGTGAGGGAGAACTTTTTTATGCGTTCATTCCAAGCTCTATAGCCTTGAAGTTGTTGGGGATGAGGGCCGCCTTTTTAGGAGGAACGACCTTCTCGATAGCCTTCTTCATGGTATCCAGTGAGCAGATGTTTGTCTCCTTGAGGAGCTTGCCCAGAAGGATGATGTTGGAACCGCCCTTGAGAGCATTGTCGTCAGCCATCTGCTGTGAGGGGATGCCATACAGCTCGATGTCTGTTCTGTCTGTCTCAGGTTCGATGAGGGTGCTGTCGAAGAACACCTTTCCTCCGGGTCTTACGCAGGACACGAACTTATCGAATGAAGGCTGGTTCATTGCGATGAGCAGGTGGGGGGTGAGTACCAGGGGAGAGCCGATGGGGTCATCGGAGATAGTTACGGAGCAGTTGCAGGTACCTCCACGCATCTCAGGACCGTATGAAGGGAGCCATGAGAGCTCCTTATTGTCCATGAGTCCGCAGTAGGCGAGTATCTTACCTGCAAAGAGGATGCCCTGTCCGCCGAATCCGGCCAGAAGAATCTCAGTAGTCATTACTCATTACCTCCCTGAACATTCTCGAAAACTCCCTCTGTTACGTCCTTGTATACGCCGAGAGGATAGTAGGGTATCATTTCATCCTGGAGTCTCTTGATAGCGTCAAGAGGAGCCAGTCCCCAGTTTGTAGGACAGGTGGAGAGTACCTCTACGATAGAGAAGCCTCTGCCGGCCTTCTGGTTCTCGAAGGCCTTTCTGATTGCCTTCTTTGCCTCACGGATGTGAGGAACGCTGTCTACAGCAACTCTCTGTGCAAGAGCTGTACCTGTCAGTGTGGAGAGCATCTCACATACTCTTACAGGGAAACCTGCGAGCTGAGGGTCACGGCCAAAGGGGGTAGTCTGTGTTACCTGTCCGGGGATGGTAGTAGGAGCCATCTGACCGCCGGTCATGCCGTAGATAGTATTGTTTATGAAGATAACAACGATATTCTCGCCTCTTGTTGCAACGTGGACTGTCTCAGCAGTACCAATAGCAGCAAGGTCGCCGTCGCCCTGGTATGTAAATACATACTTGTCAGGGTTTGTACGCTTGACACCTGTAGCAACAGCCGGAGCACGGCCGTGAGCGGCCTCTATCATATCGCAGTTGAAGTAGTCATAAGCCATAACGGAGCATCCTACAGGACATACACCGATAGTATCGCCCTCTATGCCCATTTCGTCGATGACCTCACAGAGAATCCTGTGAACGATACCGTGAGTACATCCGGGACAATAATGAGTAGGGATGTCTATAAGAGACTTGGGTCTTTCAAATACAACAGCCATTACAGATTTCCTCCTATCTTCTTTATCTCGTCCAGTACCTCAGCAGGTGTAGGGATAACACCGCCGGTCCTTCCGAAGAAGTGTACGGGCTTTGAGCAGTTGATAGCCAGCTTGATGTCGTCCACCATCTGACCCATAGACATTTCAACGCTGAGGAGAGCCTTAGCGTTCTTAGCAGCCTCGTTTATTTCCTTTACAGGGAAGGGCCAGAGTGTCTTGGGACGGAAGAGACCGGCCTTGATGCCCTGAGCTCTTGCGTCGTTTACAGCGGACTTTACGACTCTTGCTGTAGCGCCGAAGGCACATACCAGTATATCACAGTCCTCAGTGAGGTAGAGCTCAGCCTCTGTCTCAGTCTCCTTGATGATGTCGTACTTCTTGAAACGGTCTGTGATTGACTTCTCAAGCTCTTCGGGCTTGAGGTAGAGAGAGTTGATGATGTGGTGCTCTCTTGCGTTCTTATGGCCGTTTGCAGCCCAGCCGCTCTTGTCGTAGGCATTGGGATTTATCTCAGGGAATGTAACAGGCTCCATCATCTGACCGAGAAGACCGTCTGCTAATATCATAGCGGGCATACGGTACTTGTCGGCACGGTCGAAGGCCTTTACAACATAGTCTACCATTTCCTGAACGGAAGCGGGAGCATATACGAGAAGCTGGAAGTCGCCGTGACCGAGGGCCTTGGTAGCCTGCCAGTAGTCAGCCTGTGAAGGCTGGATTCCGCCCAGACCGGGGCCGCCTCTCTCAACGTTGATGATAACAGCGGGGAGGTCAGAACCGGCGATATAGGAAACACCTTCGCTCTTCAGGGAAACTCCGGGGGAGGAGGAGGAGGTCATAGCTCTTACACCTGTAGATGCAGCGCCGAGGACCATGTTGATAGCAGCTATCTCAGACTCAGCCTGAAGGAATACGCCGCCTGCCTTATGCATACGCTTTGCCATATAAGCGGCAAGCTCTGTCTGGGGAGTTATCGGGTAACCGAAGAAACACTTACAGCCTGCTCTGATAGCAGCCTCTGCGAGAGCCTCGTTGCCCTTCATAAGATTTCTTTCCAAAGCTAAACAGCTCCTTTCACATAACTATAGTTATTTTTCAACGGTAATGGCGCAGTCCGGGCACATCATAGCGCACATAGCGCAGCCGATGCAGGCAGACTGGTCGGTACATTCAGCGTAGAAATATCCCTTCTTGTTTCGCTTCTCCTTCTGGAGACTGACGATCTTCTTGGGACAGGCAGCGGTACAGAGTCCGCAGCCCTTGCAGCGCTCAGTAATGACTGTCATTTTTGCCATACACAATTCGCTCCTTTCAGAATAGGTGATCTAAGAACTTGCCTTCATAAGCCTTGGCACCAGTTCCCATGGGACTTTTGCCGGTGACGGGTATTTGTCCTGACTTCGGCGTGCTCCTGCGGAAGCTGTGCACAAACCTTATGAAGACAAGTTCTGTTTTTTAAGATGCGCTCGGTTGGAGCGGCATCCTGCTTACTTTTCCCAGGGCTTTTTTACGAATACTCTTGCCGGGAGAGCGTCCTCGGCGGATGAGGGTATCTGACAGCCTTCGGGATATACGGTGTATCTCACAGGGAGGCCTGTCCTTTTGGAGGTCTCCTCAGCGAAGCTCCGGGACTCCTCCACGATAGCGGAGGTGGTCTCATCACCGAGATTGGTGTTGTTGACGATAGCGGTATGCTTCATCCTTGACGCAGCCTCTATCTCATACATGAGCGAGATGACCTCGTCAGGGGTGTGAGTGAGATAGCGGCGTTGGTTTATGACATAGAGCATATCCAGCTCGTCACCGTATTTTTCAAGAGATTCCGCATATCTTCCCAGGGCAACTGCGCCTGCGTCGTCGCCGCCCACATCAATGATGAGGCAGTCCTCACTGGCTGCGAGCTGTTCAACGTCGAACTGTATGGACGGGATGTCCAGGTTGGTATTGGCGAAGTCCGGGGCGATGAGCTTGATGCCTTTTTCGGCAAAAAGCTGACGGAAATCGGTGGTGCGGAAATAGGGGTTGACTATATCCAGGTCAGCTATGGCTACGGAGCGTCCCTCCGCAGCAGCGTTAATGGCCAGATTTACGGCGAGGTTGGTCTTGCCGCTGCCGTAGTGGCCGGTGATAACAGTAATTTTTTTCATCAGGCAACTTCCTTGGTCATTGTTTCCGGCTAACGGGTCCGGAGACATCATTGAAAAATCCTATAAGATATATTATACCACTAAATCCACGCAAATGCAAGGGATTTTTCAATATGTGAACAAATGTCAGGGTTTGAGGGCAATAACATTTGAAAATCTGACTTCTGATGGTAAAATATATAAAAACTATTGACAGGCCGTGAATTTTGTGTTAAGATGTACCTATCCGGGAGAACGGCAATAGGCAGGCCGTTTACGGGTATATTTTATTTTATTTTCATTACAGGGAGGATGACTTATCCATGAAAAAGAGAATAAGACGTACAGCATCAGCCGTATCGGCGGCGGCTATGCTGGTGTCGGCTGTACCTTTTGCCTCAACGGCCCCGTACAGCCTTGTTTCAGTGGCCGCAGACGAATATTCAGTCCGTGACCCATTTTTTAATTTCCGCAGTGACTATCACTACTACGAGTCCGAGCACTTCCAGTTCATCTGGGGCAACGGTGCTGACTCCTCCAAGGTGACACAGACCTTTCTTGAAAGAAATGCCAAGAATTTCGAGGACTGCTGGAACGTTTACATGAATGACCTTTCAATGGCGCCGCCTGACCAGTCTGTTGAGGACTATCTCCGTGACGGAAAGAAGTACAAGACAAATATATACATTTCCGGTACCGGTCTTGATGGAATGCAGGATGACTGGGCATATATGTCCTGGGACAGCGGTGGATTTGCCTATATGTTCTGCTGCGTGGACTCAATGCAGTACGACCCGCCTTCATGGGTGTTCCCTCATGAGTTCGGCCATGTTATGACAGCTCACCAGAGAGGCTGGAACAACAATAAGTATTCCTACGCATGGTGGGAGGCTATCGGAAACTGGTACAGAGAGCAGTACCTATACAGCGATTATTCCAACGACGAAACAGGCCACGGCACTGACTTCTTCGAGACATACATGAAGAACCTGTGCTTCACCTTCCCATGCGGAAGAGATTACTACGCATCATGGGCGTTTTTACAGTACCTTACCGAGAATCCTGACAACCTGGAGGGCTACGGTGCCGATTTCGTGAAGAAGATGCTCCAGGAGGGACAGGTGGACGAATATCCCTTTGACCAGGTGGAGAGACTGGCTCCTGCTGACTTCAACGAGACCCTGGGAATGTTCGCTGCCCACATGGCAGGCCTTGATTTCAAGAAGGGCGACGCTTACCGTGCAAGACTCAGCGAGCTGCTCGGCCAGGGAGACTGGAACTGGCAGCAGATATATACGATGCTTGAACCCGCCGGAGGAAACACATACTCAGTTCCCACTGAGAGAGCACCTCAGTTTGCAGGACTCAATATAGTTCCCCTTGAAGTCAGCGGAGATACCATTACCGCTGAGCTGAAGGGAATGTCAGACCTTGAGGGCGCAGACTGGAGAGCCTGCATAGTCCAGCAGGCATCTGACGGCAAGTGTACCTACTCTCAGCTCTTCAAGTCAGGAGAGAAGGTATCAGTGCCTTACACAGGCGGCAAGGCTTATCTCAGCGTTATAGCCTGTCCGAGTCTCGACAGTATAAATAAGTACGGACTGCCGGGCATCTATGATAATAACTCTACGTTCTCCGAGAAGAACGTTCCATTCTCCTCAAAGGAGCGCTACCCCTATCAGGTGACATTCGGAGACGGCATCTCCATAACAAAGCGTACAGTTCCCACAACAAGCTCAAACTGGTGGGAGCAGGCGAACTACACTCCTCATCCTAACGGCGGCGGACTTGTGGCAAGTACTGCAAAGGTTGACTCTACGGTATATGTGGCTCCTGACGCTATCGTCAAGGGCAATGCTACAGTTACAGGCAATGTAAAGATACTCGACCACGCAGTAGTCGAGGGCAGCGCAAAGGTCTCTGACAACGCTGTTATCGCCGGCTACGGTATGGTCTGCGAGAATGCTGTAGTTTCCGGAAATGCCAGAGTTGACGACTGCGGACTCGTAATGGGAAAAGCGAATATCAGCGGAAATGCCAGAGTAATAGAGAGCGCCTGCGTTTACGGCAACACAACTATGACGGACTACGCCACTGCCAAGGGAGTTGCCTTCCTTATGGCGAATTCGAGCCTTTCCGGTGAGGGAGCCGGTGACGGTGACCTCTACAGCGATAACAATATCCAGTTCACTCAGGGTACATCCTTCGGCTGGACCAGCGCTCAGGCCTATGCAAGCAGCAGACCGTACACCAGCAAGCTGCTCTATGCCTACGACTTCGGCTCTGACAGCAGCCATGATGCTACAGACAGATACACCTCCACCTATGCGCTGAATACAGGCGCAGAGTGGGAGCCTGAGAGGACGTCCGCACAGGGCGTGCTCACCTTCGACGGCAGCTCCTCACTGGCTCTTGACAGGTCCGCACTTTACACCGAGGATATGGAGATACAGCTTGCTGTCCTTGACCGTGACCCTACAGCTTCAAAGGAGACTCTGCTCTACTTCGGAAACAGCAGCGACTACCTTGAACTTTGTCTTGAGGACAATGACATAGTGCTCCGTGGTGGACTGTCGGCAAGCTCAGCAGTTCCTCAGGAGGTACGTGCTGAAAACGCAGTGACCGACGGCAAGTGGACCAAGGTCAGCGTGATACTCAGCGGCGGCAATGCAACTATAAAGACTGACGGCAATATTGTTGCTCAGGGTGCTATGACTGTGACTCCCAGGAACGTTGCGGATTCCGTAACTGTTGACGACAGCACTGCTGCTTACCGTGCTGGTGCTGACAACAACGGCGAGAATACCCTTAACGGCTCACTGGACTTCATAAGGATATTCCGTGGTGAGGTGGAGGAGCCTTCGGAGACATACTCCGGTCAGGAAGAGGTGACAGTTCCTTCAACAGACCCCGGTACAAAGATAGTATGGGGCGACGCTGACTGCGACGGTGAGGTCAAGATGAATGACGTGGTACTGGTAATGCAGTCTATCTCCAATGCTGACAAGTATGGTGTGGAAGGCAGCGACAAGGACCGTATAACTCCCGACGGACAGCGCAATGCGAACGTCTATGAGAATGCTGACAGCGGCATAACTGTGCAGGATGCTCTGCTCATACAGAAGTACCTGCTGGAACTGGTGGACTCTCTTGCACCAGAGGGAATGGAATAAAAACAAGCTCCGGGCGGACCTTAGGGTCCGCCTGTTTTGTCCTGAAAATCTGTAATATATGGCCGGGATTCGTCTC
>CACWPR010000007.1 GCA_902762855.1 Ruminococcus flavefaciens | reverse complement strand
AAAGGACCACCTTTCCGAAAAGGCATATGACAACGGTGTCAGGATGCTCACTAATATCGGCAGTTATTCATCCATGCTGGACTATTATTACCCCGGTTTATGGATGGATATGATAAACTCTACTGCTCTGCTTGACCTTGAAAATGCAACAGAAGAGGGTGTAGACTACCGTTTCTGTGATATGGCTGAAAAAGACGGCAAGGAAATAGTCAACATCGAGACTCTCAAAATACAGGCAGATGCTATTTGCGGATATTCCGATGAACTTGCAAGCTGGATATTTGAAAATACAGATGACCCGGATCCTGCTGAGACTGCTGAGAACTACGGTGGGCTCTACGACCTCTGGGCTCAGGGAAAAGTCGATGATATGCTCAACTTTGAAGATGAATTTGAAGATATGCCGGAGGAGCTCCAGAGCGATAAGGACCAGTACTATGAGTACGCTCTCTACGGCCGTAACAAGGGTATGGCAGACGCTGCCGAGTCCTTCCTCAAAGACGGAAAGAATTACTTCTTCATGGTCGGCGCCCTCCACTTTGCCGGAGACAGGGGCGTTGACGACCTGCTGGAGGAAAAGGGCTACACTGTAGAAAGACTCCACTAAAAAAACAAGCCATAAAGGAACTGAATTCCTTTATGGCTTTTCTTTTACTTATATGTACCGTTGAATATCTGCATTACCGCTACGCCTATTTCAAGGTCATTAGTCATAGTCTTGCTGCCGTCCTGTATCTCCTCGACAGTAAAGGTCTTTCTGTCACTGCTGAGCTTGAACTTTATTGTCAGGTCATTTCCGTCGGACTTCTTTTCGCCGGTATAAGTTACCCAGCGCTGGCTGTTCTTGCGCTCGGACTCCCAACTTGAACTGCGGCATATCTTTCCAAGTGCATCGCCCCAGGTAACGTCTTCATAGCCAGCCAGGTCTACGTGTCCGTTCTTGACCTTTCTTATATCAGAAGTGGCTCCGACAAGGAAGGGTACAAGTATAGCAGCAACAACACCCACTACCAGAACGATCAGCAGCACGATGAGTATCGGATGTGTCTTTTTTGCCTTGTAAGCCGGATAATTAACAGGCTGAGGCGCCGGATAGCCCTGAGGTCCGTTAGGATAATTCTGTGGGCCGTTAGGGTAGCCTCCCTGCTGAGGGACCTGGTACTGAGGCTGAGGTGAAGGTGCATCATATGAAAGGTCGGCTCCGCAGCCGCTGCAAAATCTGACTCCGTCATTGTTCTGCCTTCCGCAGTATCTGCATATCATATCAACTATCCTCCTGATGTTATAGACTGCCTGTGAATATCTTGTCGATCATGTCAACCATTCCATAGTTGCTGAACAGACCGTCGCCGTCGTAAGTGGAGCCGTCATACTTCATTTCATCAACAGTAAATGTCTTGCTGTCGTTGATAAGGAATATTATCTCCAGCTTTTTGCCGTCACTCTTGGTAGTGCCGGTGTACTTGACGTATCTTTCGCCGTCCTCCTTGTAAGCCTTCCACTTGCCCTTCTTGCACACGTCATCCAGAGCATCGCCCCATGTCTTGTTGGGGTAGGAATTAGGCGAGCCGTTCTTTACCTTGTACACGTCAGAAGAAAAGCGGCTGATAACAAATATCGCCAGTCCTATAACAATTATAGCGGTGATGATCGTTGCCAGTGTGTTCTTTTTCTTAGGCGCCGGAGCTGAATTGTAAGGCACCGGCTGAGGGTAGCCTGGCTGTCCTGCCGGAGCTCCCTGGAAATTCTGTCCCTGAGGGACAGGCTGAGGAGCCTCTGCCGCAAGGTTAGCTCCGCAGTTTTCACAGAATTTAGTTCCATCTGCAATTTCTTTACCACAGTATCTGCATATCATAGCGATACCTCCTCTAAAAAGATTATGTCAATATTATACGATATTTGCTGAGATTTGTCAATATATTTTTAGTAATTATTGTAGAAGTTTATTTAACATTGTTCTCTGTTATGTCATCCTTATGTTTTTCATCATATTCCAGTCTTTTGTTATTTCTGAAGTATTCCCTGATAAACAAAGGTATATTGGCAAGTCCAGTGAGCATCAGATACCCGGCCACAGTGCCTGCAATGATAATAAAACCGGGAATACCGCCCAGCGGCGTCATGCCGACGATGCAAACTATAGATATTGATATAAGAATGATCACGGTGCTGGTGACGATTCCATTTTTCATCCTGGACCGTGCTTCATTTTTAGGGAGCGTTTCCATTTCCTCTTTGGTAAGACAATACTTCTCTATCTTCTTATCATAGTATGCCATACATGCCACCCTTCAAAAATTGTAACAGCAGAGACTGCTGGTCAATCGCTGTTTTTCCTGAATTCCATGTACTCCTCGTAGGTACCCTGCCTGTCGATGCATCCGTCCGGAGTTATCTCGATTATGCGGTTTGCTGTGGTCTGGAGTATCTCATGGTCATGGGATGCAAGGAGGACTACTCCCTTGAAGTTGATGAGACTGTTGTTCACCGCTGTTATGCTCTCAAGGTCAAGGTGGTTTGTCGGACGGTCAAGCAGGAGCACGTTGGAGCCGAAAAGCATCATCCTTGAGAACATACATCTCACCTTCTCGCCTCCTGAAAGCACGTTTACCGGCTTGTAGACGTCGTCGCCGGAGAAGAGCATACGTCCCAGGAATCCTCTGAGATAGGTCTCTGTCTCGTCCTTTACGGAGTACTGCCTTATCCAGTCGAGTATGGAGAGTTCACAGCCGTTGAAGTACTCTCCGTTGTCAACAGGCATATATGATGTGGAAACCGAAACTCCCCACTTGAAGGTGCCCTCGTCAGGCTGCTCCTCCTCCATGAGTATCTTGAAGAGCATGGTTATGGCCTGCTCGCTCTCGCCTATGAATGCGACTTTGTCAGTACGGCCCAGAGTGAAGCTGACATTGTTCAGCAGTTTTACTCCGTCAACTGTCTTGGAGATGCCGTCCACCTGGAGAATGTCCTTGCCAAGGTCTCTGTCCATGTCGAATCCGATGAACGGGTAGCGTCTGCTGGATGCCGGCAGCTCCTCAACTGTGAGCTTTTCAATGAGCTTGCGGCGTGAGGTAGCCTGGTTGGACTTTGACTTGTTTGCGGAGAATCGGGCTATAAAGTCCTTCAGTTCCTTTATCTTCTCCTCATTTTTCTTGTTCTGCTGCTTTATCATACGCTGTATGAGCTGGCTTGACTCGTACCAGAACTCATAGTTGCCCACATACATCTTTATCTTGTTGTAATCTATATCCACAATGTGAGTGCAGACATTATTGAGGAAGTGACGGTCATGGGAAACTACGATAACAGTTCCGAAGTACTCCGATAGGAATTCCTCCAGCCATTTTACTGCATCTATATCAAGGTGGTTGGTAGGCTCGTCAAGAAGGATTATATCCGGGTTGCCGAAAAGAGCCTGTGCAAGGAGCACCTTTACCTTCTCGTTTCCTGAGAGTCCGGACATCTGCTGATAGAGGATGTCCTCAGAAAGTCCGAGGCCCTGTATGAGCTTGGATGCGTCAGATTCTGCCTCCCATCCGTTGAGCTCTGCAAATTCACCCTCCAGCTCGGATGCCTTTACTCCGTCCTCCTCGGTAAAGTCCTCCTTTGCATAGAGAGCGTCCTTCTCCTTCATTATCTCATAAAGACGTGCATTTCCCATTATGACTGTATCAAGTACAGTGTACTCGTCATAGGCGAAGTGGTCCTGTTTAAGTACGCTGAGCCGCTCCTCCTTAGGCATTATCACGTCACCTGAAGCAGGCTCCAGCTCACCGCAGAGCACCCTCAGGAAGGTGGACTTTCCGGCACCGTTTGCTCCGATGACTCCGTAGCAGTTACCGTTTGTGAACTTCAGGTCTACGTTTTTGAAAAGAGTAGTTCCTCCGAACTGTACACTGACATTGCTGACTGTTATCATATTACCTCCAAAAATAGTCCCCGGACTCCGCCGGGGAAAGTTGAGTGTACTCATTATACCATAATTTCCGGACTGTGTAAAGTATCATATGACCAAAAACGCATAAAACTCCGATTTTTTTCAAAAACCCCTTTTATTTCCGAAACAAATGTGTTATAATAAATGTGTATATTCTTTAGGAGGTCCGATAAATGCCAAAATATAAACGCAGTTTTACGTCCTATTCAAAAGAAAAATATCTGCTCGCCTTTCTTCTCGGAGCCGGATGTATGTTCATCTGTGCCCTGCCCATGATGCTGTTCAACCACGGCTACTTCATTTACTCCGGCGACTACAACGCTCAGCAGATACCATTCTATAATCTTGCAAATGACACGATACGAAACGGACAATTCGGCTGGAACTGGTACACTGACCTTGGCACCGACTTCATGACATCCTATTCGTTCTATCTGTTCGGCAGCCCGTTTTTCTGGCTGACAGTGCTTCTCCCACGGGGACTTGTCACCTACTCCATGCCTTTCCTCATTGCTATAAAGCACGGCCTTGCCTCCATGACTGCCTATGCCTATATCAGGCGCTTTGTAAAAAGCAAGGATGCTGCTCTGATAGGCGGACTTCTATACGCAAGCTCCGGATTCCAGTCATATAATATATTCTTCAACCACTTCCAGGATGTCACAGCTCTCTTCCCGCTCATGCTCATTGCTATGGAAGAGAACATCAACAACCGCCGCAAGGGCGTTTTCGCTCTGACAGTCGCCCTTATGGCTGTTATCAACTACTACTTCTTTGCCGGTCAGGCAGTATTTCTGGTCCTCTACTATCTGTTCCGCATGAAGTCCGAGGACTTCCGGACCTCCTGGCCGAAATTCGCAGGACTCTGCTTTGAGGCCGTTGTGGGAACTATGATATCCGGATTTATACTCCTGCCCTCCGCCCTGGCCATAATCACCAACCACCGTGTCAGCAATATCGACTACGGCCTTGACATGGTGCTCTATCAGGACAGGACGCTCGTCCCAAGAGTGATACAGGCCTTCTTTATGCCCCCTGATGCCCCTGCATCACCGAATCTCTTCAACTCTGACTCAGGAAAGTGGGCATCTATCGCCGCTTACTTCCCCCTCCTCTCAATGACAGGCGTCATCGCTTTCATGAGAACAAGAAAAAAGCACTGGGCTGCCAGACTCACTGTAGCCTGCATATTCTGTGCCTTCACTCCCCTGCTAAACAGTCT
The DNA here is from genome assembly GCA_902762855.1 of Ruminococcus flavefaciens. GTDB lineage: Bacteria > Bacillota > Clostridia > Oscillospirales > Ruminococcaceae > Ruminococcus > Ruminococcus flavefaciens_V. The sequence goes on along the minus strand of CACWPR010000007.1, from coordinate 39,880 downwards.
TTTCCAGGCATTCAATTTCTATTACTATGCACGCTGGTTCTATATGCCGCTGCTCATTTTCGCAATGATGACTGCCCAGTCCCTTGACGATGAAAAGTCCGACCTGGACTTCGGCTGGAATTTCTGCGCTATCGTTATCGGTGCGCTCATAATAATAGGCTGCCTGCCTGCTACTATAGGTGAAAGTGACCCGTTCTTCTTCATGCTGCCTAACGATGCACCGTACTTCTGGCTTGAGATAGGCATCGCCGTCGCCTGTCTCATAGCATCGAAGATACTTTTCAGCTTCCGCAAAAAGGACCGTCCATTCCTTAGACCGGTCCTCTGGGTCACTGTCTTTGCCTGCGTTGGATGTATCATGAATTCAATGTACTTCACTGCTGCAAGTCTTGACGGTGAACGTGAATATGCCAAGCTGATAGAGCACAAAGATGAAGTCTACGAAGAAGTAACTGAGGACAATTTCTTCCGTATCGACGTATCCGAAGGCATCGACAATATGTCCATGCTGTGGCAGCTCCCGAATATGAGAGCATTCCAGAGCGTTGTCTGCACAAGCATAATGGATTTTTACCAAGAAGTGGGAGTGAGCCGTGAAGTTGCCTCCCGTGCAAACCTCATGAACTACCCTCTGAGAGGACTTTTCTCGGTCAAGTACTACTACCGTGAAGTCAGCGAGGATGTACGGTCATACGAGGAACTTACGGACCCGAACGCACCTCCGCTCAATGAATTCAGGTTCAAGTCAAGAAATCTGAATTCAGACGAAAAAAATCTCCTCATCCCTGAGGAGCTCCCCGGATTTGAATATGCCGGCCGTGTAAATCAGTTCGAGGTGTATGAAAACACTCTCTACATCCCTATGGGATTTGCATATGATACCTACATCAGTGAGGACGATGCCGACAAAAAAACGACCGACCAGAAGGAGGACCTGCTCATCCATGCACTGACTCTCAGTGATGAGCAGATAAGCAAGTACGGAGACATACTCACTCCATATGCCGGACCCGACACACTCACTAAGGACGACTATGTAAAAGCCTGCAAGGAAAAGCAGACCATGGCTTCCTCGTCATTCAGCTTCGACTCCCATGGATTCGAGTCAAAGATAACCCTTGATAAGCCTGAACTGGTTTTCTTCAGCGTTCCATACAGCGACGGCTGGACTGCTGAGGTAAACGGGAAAAAGGTGGATGTTGAAAAAGTCTCCTACGGCTTTATGGCTGTCAAGGCCGATGCCGGCGAAAATGACATCGTTTTCCACTACAGGACCCCCGGTCTTACAGCAGGAATATGGATATCTGTTGCAGGTATCATCCTCCTGGCCGCATATATGGTTATATGTCGCTTCACACGCAGCAATAAGGCTGAAAAAGGCCATACCCACTACTATGACTACGACTCCGCACATAAGGTGAAAGCGTCCCAGGAATATATCAGCGGACTCACCGGAAAGGATAATATATGAACGATATGCACCTTGACGAAAAAACTCTCTCCAGCGAGGTAAAGTACGAGGGAAAGATATTCACAATTACCCACGACCTCGTCGAGCTGGAAAACGGCAGCACCGCTGTCCGGGACGTACTCCTCCACCACGGCGGAGTATGTGTCATACCGATAACCGAAAACAATGAGGTCTACATGGTTAAGCAGTTCCGCTATCCGTTCAGGACAGTGACTCTTGAAGTCCCGGCAGGAAAACTGGAAAAAGGTGAGGACCACTCCGAATGCGGCCGCCGTGAGCTCCTGGAGGAGACCGGCTGTATTTGCAGCGAGTACATCTACCTCGGAGAGATGTACCCCACTCCCGCTTACAACACTGAAATAACTCATATGTACCTTGCAAAGGGGCTTGAGATCACCAGGCAGAGCCTGGACGAGGACGAATTTCTCGACGTTGTGACTCTTCCGCTTTCAAAAGCTGTGGAAATGGTCATGAGCGGAGAAATAAAGGACGGCAAGACTCAGATAGTCATTCTGAAAGCCGCAAGGATGCTGGGGATATAAAAAGACCCGCATCTGCGGGTCTCATAAAAATATGTATGTCAGGAAACTATTTACTCAGCTTCGCCATTGATGTCTTCAGCGGCCTCTTCGCTCTCCATGAGTATGATCTGCTGCTCGTAGGCCTCAAGTATGCGCTGCTCGAAAAGATTTCTTGCAGATGCTGATATAGGATGAACTATGTCACGGAAAGCTCCGTTTTCGTCCTTTCTGCTCGGCATTGCTACAAACATCCTTTCGCCGCCCTGCACTACCTTGATGTCGTGAACAGCAAGCATATCGTCGAGTGTAACAGAGACAACTGCTCTCAGGCGTCCCTCAGATATTATCTTTCTGATCTTTACATCTGTGATCTCCATTAAAAAACCTCCTTATAAACTATTCTCTTTGTAAGAGACACGGAATACACCGCTCAATCGCTTTACAGCACTAAAGTGTAAAGAATAAAAGCGTGTAGTACGTCTAAATGGTATTATAACTCATTATTTGTAAAAAAGCAAGCAATTTTGAAATTTTTCATTGAAAATTTATTATCGCTGCAATTTTGATATAGAAATATATTATAACTTATATGGCAGGTATTCATTTTAATGTATATTTTGTCAAATTTTCTGAAACGAAAGGTGATCTATCTTGGATAAGAACATTTTAAACGGCAAAAAGCACATCCACTTCATCGGTATAGGCGGTTCCGGTATGTACCCTCTGGCTCAGATACTCCACTCCCAGGGCTTCTTCCTTACCGGCTCGGACAACAATGAGACCGAGACTCTCGATGCCGTCAGAAAAATGGGCATCCCCGTATTCATCGGCCAGAGAGCCGAAAACATCGAGGGTGCTGACCTCATAGTCCACACAGCTGCTATCATGGAGGATAACCCGGAACTCATGGCCGCAAGAGCCAGCGGTGTTCCTGTTCTTGAAAGAGCTGACCTTCTCGGCATCGTTACTGCCTGGTACGACAACGCTGTCTGTGTGACCGGTACCCACGGAAAAACGACCGCTACCTCAATGATAACTCAGATACTCTTCACTGCCGGAGTGGACCTTTCCGCTTATATCGGCGGAAAGCTCCCCTGTATAGGAGGCAGCGGAATTGCCGGTAAAAGCGATACTCTGGTATGCGAGTCCTGCGAGTTCGAGGACCACTTTCTCAAACTCTCACCGGATATTTCCGTTATCCTCAACATTGATGCTGACCACCTCGACTACTTCGGCACTCTTGAGAATATCATGAAGTCCTTCCGGAAATTCGCTGAGATGACCTCGAAAGTACTGGTCATCAACGGTTCCGACGCTAACACTATGAAGGCTATGGAGGGCATAGACAAGGACATCATCACCTTCGGCAAAGACAGCTCCTGCGACTTCTGGCCGGATAACGTTAAGCATAAGAACGGCCTGCTCACGACCTTCGACGCTATGTACAAGGACCAGAAACTGGGCACTATAACCCTCCATGTTGCCGGGATCCACAATGTGCTCAACTCTCTGGCAGCAGTGGCAGTTTCACATTACCTCGGCATCGACTTCTCAGCTGTACAGAAGGGACTGGAGGAATTCCGTGGTGCTAAGCGCCGCTTTGAAAAGCTGGGCTATGAAAAGGGCGTCACCGTCGTTGACGACTACGCTCATCACCCCACTGAGCTTGAGGCTACTCTCAAAGCTGCAATGGAAATGAACTTCAACCATGTATGGGCAGTATTCCAGCCATTCACATTCTCACGCACCAAGCTCCTGCTTGATGACTTTGCAAGAGTGCTCCAGATACCTGACAAAACTGTCCTCACTGACATTATGGGCAGCCGTGAGAAGAACACCTACGGCATCTTCACAAGACATCTTGCGGAAAAGATACCCGGATGTATCTGGTTCCCACAGGACGAGACAGCAGAATGGACTGACGAAAGAAAATATCAGAATTTTGACCAGATATGCAGCTACATCTGTGATAACGTCTCTGAGGGCGACCTTGTCATCACACTCGGCTGCGGCGATGCTTACAAGATAGCTAAAATGGTCCTGAAAAAACTCGCTGAGGAGGAATGACTATGTCAGTAAACGATAACAAGACCGAGGTATTCAACTATATAAAACGGCGCATAAATGAAGGGACCTCCCCTTCTGTCCGTGAGATAATGGACGCTATGGGATTCCGTTCCACCTCCACTGCCCACCGCTATATCAATATGCTCGTGGAGGAAGGTCTCCTTGAAAAGACCGACCACCTCAACCGCACTATCCGCCTTCCCAACAGCATGACTGCTTCAGTTCCGGTGATAGGTACTGTCACAGCAGGCCAGCCTATAACTGCTATCGAAGACATTACCGGATATATAGGCTTCGAGGCCGAAGGCTGCGACCCCTCCGAGCTCTTCGCTCTGAAAATAAGAGGCGAGAGCATGATAAATGCCGGAATCCTCGACGGAGACATCGTCATCGTCCGCAAGACTGACTATGCCGAAAACGGCGACATAGTCGTTGCAATGGTGGACCATGAAGAGGCCACTGTCAAGACCTTCTACAAGGAAAGAGGCCACTACCGTCTCCAGCCTGAGAACGACACTATGGACCCTCTCATCTTCGACGAAGTGGAGATACTGGGCAAAGTCATCGGTCTGAAAAGATACTACTAAAAAAATAATTATATTAACTTCAAAAACCTCTTCCATATCCAAGGAAAATGTTGTATAATGTAGAGTGGAGTATATTTCGCTCAGAAAGGAAAGATACAAAATGCCTAACGAAGTTAAAGTAACTATATGCGGTAAGGAGTATAAGCTCAAGACCTCCGAATCGCCTAATTACGTTTTCGCACTTGCAAGAGCCCTGGAGTCAAAAATAAATGAGATAATCAACTCCGGCAGCGGTTCTTCCCCCTATGGAGCATCTATCATGGTCGCACTCAGCCTTCTTGACGACCTCAACAAGGCCAATCAGAAGCTGGACAGCATCCGTACTCAGACCAAGGAGTACGTGGACGAGGCCGGAAGGTCCCGCATCGAAAAGGATGCCGCTCAGAAGGAGATAGAGGTTCTGCGTTCAAAGATAGTTCAGCTTGAGAATATGGTCAAACTCAAGCAGCTCAGCGAAAGCATATAATGAGCCGCACTGAGGTCCTTGCTCCTGCCGGGAGCATGGAGACACTCTCGGCCGCACTGCGCTCCGGCGCCGATGCCGTGTACCTGGGAGGAAAACGATTCTCCGCCCGGAGCAGCGCTGCTAATTTCAGCAGTGAGGAGCTCGCAGAGGCCGCAAGGCTCTGCCATATGTACGGCGCTAAGCTGGACCTGGCTGTAAATACTGTCATTTCCGACGACGAATGCCTGGAATTCTGCGATTTTATAAGGTCCGCAGCAGCTTCCGGGGTCGATGCCTTCATTGTCCAGGACTGGGGCGCTGCTGCACTCATAAAGAAATGCGTCCCCAACGCTGTGCTCCACGCATCCACCCAGATGTCAGTACACACTGCCGCAGGTGCGAGACTCCTCAGCAGGCTGGGATACGCAAGAGTTGTCCCTGCACGAGAGCTGGACCGCTCCGTAATCGAAAGGATATGCCGTGAAAACATCGAAACTGAGATATTTGTCCACGGCGCACTGTGTATGTCTGTCTCAGGTCAGTGCTATATGTCTGCAGTCATGGGTTCACGTTCTGCCAACCGAGGCTGCTGCGGACAGGCCTGCCGCCTTCCTTTTACGGCCTCCGGCAATAAAAATGCTGCCGCCCTTTCTCTGAAAGACCTCTCCCTCCTTCCCAAAGCCCGTGAGCTTGCAGATATCGGAGTGGATTCCTTCAAGATAGAGGGCAGGATGAAACGTCCGGAATACGTTGCATCCGCTGTCAGCGAGCTCAGAAAGTCCCTTGACGGACAGGCTCCCGATATGCAGCTCCTGAGAGGCATCTTCTCCAGAGGAGGCTTTACTGACGGCTATTTTACCGGCAAAAGACAGGATATGTTCGGAGTCCGGGAAAAAGAGGACGTCACCGCTGCTCACAGCCTTATCCCTCAGATACATGAGCTCTACAGGTACGAAAGAAAGGTCTGGGACCTGCATTTCAGTGCCGTTATCAAGGAAGGACAGCCGGTCTGTATCTCAGGAAGTGCCGGCGGAGTCACCGCTGAGGTCATAGGAGATGTCCCTGATAAGGCTGTGAATCGCCCGACTGATGCCGCAGCTCTTGAAAAGCAGCTCTCAAAACTGGGAGATACGGTCTTCAGCTACGCAGGACTTGACGCTGACATCGGTGAGGGACTTATCGTCCCGGCAGGAAAGCTCAATCAGCTCCGCAGACAGCTTGCTGAAAAGCTGACGGAGCTCATTATAAATAATAACACACCAAAATATACCATGGAGGAGCTGGATCCGGAATTCCCGGAAAACAGCCGCACTTGCCGGAAGTCTGCTATGACATTCCGTGTTATGTGCAGGACTCCCCAGCAGATAGAGGCTGCCGCCGGAACTGATGCGGATGTTATAATCCCCATTGAAATGGCTGACTCCCCTGCTGTCGGAAGCCTCGCCCGTGACAGAGTCATTCTGTCACCTCCAAGGTTCATCACCGATGAGGACAATACCATCCGGCGGCTCCGTGAACTGAAAAACTCCGGATACACACGGCTCTTTTGTCACACTCCGGACTCAGCTGCAATCGGCCTTGAACTTGGATTCAGGCTCCACGGCAGCTTTACGCTGAATGTGTTCAACTCCTTCAGCGCCGCAAGACTGGCAGCTATCGGTTTTGAGGACCTTGTGGTCTCCTTCGAGGCCACTGCCGCTCAGCTTGGAAGGCTCCGCTCACCGGTCCCGCTGGGAGCTGTGGTATACGGCCGTCTGCCGCTCATGCTCACCAGGAACTGCCCGATAAAAAATGAGGTGGGATGCGGAAAATGCCGGAAACAGCTTACCGACAGGACAGGACGTGTCCTTCCCGTTGCCTGCTCAAAGGAATACATCGAGGTACTCAACCCCGACATCCTTTACATGAGTGACAGGCTAAGCGAACTCAGCTGTGCGGACTTCGGACTGATAATACTTACCGATGAGGACCGGGACCAGTCCCGGAGGGCGCTCTCAGGCGCCCGCCCTAATGGAAACCTCACCAGAGGCCTTTACTACAGAGGTATATAATATGAAGATAACCTTCAAAAAACTCGACGAAAAAGCTGTTATACCGGAAAGAGCTACCCCCGGAAGTGCAGGTATGGACATTTTTGCCTGCCTGGATGAAAATGTTACTATCCCTCCCGGAGAGATAAGGCTCATCCCCACCGGACTCACTGCCGCTCCCGACAAAGATGACGTTGCTCTGCTCATCTACCCACGGTCAGGTCTCTCCGCTAAATTCGGAGTCTCGCTGGCAAACTGTGTGGGTATCGTGGACAGCGACTACAGAGGTCAGTGGATGGTTCCGCTGATAAATCACGGCCATGAGCCGTTTACCGTTGAACACGGTATGAGGATAGCTCAGCTCGTACCAACACCGGTGCTCTTCCCGGAAATAGAGGTGAGTCAGGACCTGCCCGACACAGACAGAGGGGCAGGAGGATTCGGCTCATCAGGCATATAGTCACAAGAACTGACTATAAAGTAATACTACCGCCGGCGCACATACGCTGAAAGTGCGTAACGGCAGAATGGAGATAACAAATGAAAAGAACACTCTATATGCTGTTGCTCATCGTCGCTGCACTCGTGCTCGGCGGACTCGTTGGAAATGTAAACCTTGAACCATTGACCTGGCTCGGCTACTCAAAATCGTTCAAGTTCATGCCGGACAGCTACCTCATCGACACCGACGTTCTCAAACTCGCTTTCGGCATTTACATAAAGGCAAATGTGGCACAGATACTCTTCCTGCTTCTGTCACTTTTTGTCTATTACAAGACCGCTCCCAAGCTCATCCCCGGCAAATAATGCGCCGGAGTGAAAATATTGCGGTCCCGGTGGAAAAAATTCTCACACCGCAGACATTGTCTATATCACATAATAGTGTTATAATAATAAAGAAAAAAGAAGTATAAGGAGCTGCAAAATGTTTACAAAAGATATTGGTATAGACCTGGGTACTGCCAACACTCTGGTCTATATGAGGGGAAAGGGCATCATCATCCGTGAACCCTCTGTGGTCGCAGTCAATACCAGGACCGATAAGTGCCGCTATGTGGGCAAGGAGGCTAAGGACGTCATCGGAAGGACTCCCGGCTCTATCGTAGCTGTAAGACCTCTGAAGGACGGTGTTATAGCTGACTTTGACATCGCTACCACCATGCTTCAGGAATTTATCAGAAAGGCTCTGAAAGGCACTCTCTTCACAAAGGCAAATGTCATCATCTGCATCCCCTCCGGTGTTACCGCCGTTGAGCGCCGTGCAGTAAGAGAGTCCTGCAAGAAGGCCGGCGCCAACAACGTACTCATCATTGAGGAGCCTATGGCCGCAGCTATCGGTGCAGGTCTGCCTACTAATGACCCGGCCGGAAGTATGATAGTTGACATCGGCGGAGGTACCAGTGAGGTGGCTGTCATCTCCCTGGGAGGCATCGTGGCCGCAAGGTCAGTAAGATGCGCCGGCGATGAATTCGACAACGCTATCATCAATTATATAAAGAAAAAGTATAACCTCCTCATAGGTGAGAGAACTGCCGAGAACGTAAAGCTGGAAATAGGCTCTGCCTTCCCCAGCGAAAAGGAGGAAACTATGGAGATAAAGGGCCGCAACCTCTTAAACGGTCTCCCGGAGAACATAACCGTAAACTCCGCTGAGATACGTGACGCTCTGGTCGAGCCCCTTTCCAGAGTCATCGACGCTATAAAGTCCACTCTTGAAGAGACTCCCCCTGAACTCTCTGCTGACATCATCGACCACGGCATCACTCTCGCCGGCGGCGGTGCCCTCCTGAGAGGTCTGGACAAGCTCATCAACCGTGAGACCGGTATGCCGGTGTATATCGCTGAATATCCCCTCGACTGCGTGGCTGAGGGTACCGGCAGGATACTTGAAAATATAAGCGATTATCAGGACGCTCTCACTGAAAACGTCAAGTACTATTAAGGAGGAGCTCCATGCGTGAATTCCTAAAAAGCACCAGATTCAAGATACTGCTTGCTTTTCTCGCCTTTCTTGTGGGCATAATGATATATGCCGTCACCAAGGGAGGCTATTCCGTTTCAGGTGCGTCCTTTATAAATACCGTGACCAAGCCCTTCCGCAAGGTCTCCAACAAGATAAGCATGAACATCGAGCATGACCTGGATAAGATAAACAATGCCGACGAATACTACGAGGAGAACAAGCGTCTGAAAGAGCAGATAGGAGAGCTCAACCGTGAACTCACTGAGTACGACGCTCTCAAGGCTGAGGTGGAGGAGCTGAGAAAGTTCGTCAGCATCAAGGAAGAGCATGACGACTACATCCTCTCTGTCCCCTGCGATGTCTTGGGATATGTGGCAAATGACCCGTTCAGGTCGTTCACTATCGACAAGGGTTCAGCAGACGACATAAAGCCTAACTGCCCTGTAGTTACTGCCGAGGGACTTGTAGGCATAACCGTGGAGGTCTCAGAACACGTTTCTACTGTAAGAACTATCCTCTCCCCTGACCTCTCTATTGCGGCTGTATGCTCATCTTCTACTGCCGACTACGGCATAATCGAAGGCTCGATACTCTCAGCAGAAAAAGGAAATACCAAGCTCAGTCACCTGAGTCTTTCAAATAAGCTGAAGGCCGGCGACCTTATGATAACCACCGGTACAAGCGGACTCTTCCCAAAGGATTACTCTATCGGCACTGTAAAGTCAATAAGCTACGACACCAGCGGACTTTCAATGTGCGCTGAGATAGAGCCCTGCATAGACATAACACGACTCACATCAGTAATAGTCATCACCGATTTCAGCGGAAAAAAGGAGGATGACTGATGCGGATAAGAACTACCCGTGAACAGCGCATACTCTACTTCAAAACTGTTCTGCGCTGGACTCTTTACTATGTCCTCATTTTCTTCGGGTTCATCTTCATGACCTCCGGAACATGGCTCAAGCCCGTCATACTGGTCCCACTGGCTCTGGCCATTGCGGTGAACAACAACCAGTACGGCTCTGTGTTCACAGGAGCTGTCTGCGGATTCCTGATAGACATAGCCTGCGGTAAGCTCTTCGGCTATAACGCAGTTATACTGGCATTCTTCTGCATCGTGGTATCACTGGTATTTGAGCTGTATCTGCGAAACAAGTTCGTCAACTTCATGCTCATAACTGCCGCTGCTTCATACATACAGTGCAGACTGGACTACCGTTTCTACTACAAAATATGGAACTATGATAATGTGGAACGAATATTTGTCCGCTATACGCTGAAAATATGGTTGTACACCATGATATCAGCGGTGTTCGTTTTTCTTATCATCAAGCTCATCAACAAATTCCTCATGCCTAAGAACCATCTGACCATCGAGGAAGTCATTACAACAAAGACCCAACAGAACTCTTGACCGCACAGACTGTGCGGTCTCCTTTATAAAGGAGGAGCATTTTTTGAAAGGCATTACTGATAATATAAAATCCATAATCGTTGTTGCTCTGGTAGTGATACTGGCTGTACTCAGCGGTATGCGCCTTATGGAGATACAGGTCGTGGGTGACGAGGACATAAAGTCTCCGGACAGCAAGTACGGACCCGGCACCTCAGTCTACACCCGTGACATAAAAGCCACCCGTGGAGAGATAATGGACTACAACGGAAATATCATTGTCAAGAATGAGGCAAGATGTGACCTCGTTCTCCGGAAGGCCTTCTTCCCAGAGGACCTCAAGGAGGGTAACAAGTCCCTTATAGGCCTGTATAAAGCACTTCTTGAAAGAGGCTACGTGGTTGAGGAGACTCTGCCTATTTCCAAGGACAGGCCCTACGTGTTCACTACAGATGACCCCTCAGAGCTCATCTCCAGCCTGAACCTCAATGTCTACGCAACTGCCGAAAACTGCGTGGACAAGCTCATTTCCGACTACCAGATAGACGATTCCTACTCCGACGAGGACAAGAGGATAATCGCCGGTCTGCGCTATGAGATGACAGTCCAGGACTTCTCCTATGAGTACGATATGCTCCTTGCAAAGGGCGTTGACGAAAAGACTGTTGTGGAAATGAAGGAGCTCAGCAATTTCTACAAGGGCATCGAGGCCGTTGAGGCCTTCGACCGCAAAATTGAGCGTGGAGATATCCTCCCACATGAAATAGGCACTGTCGGCCCCATTTACGCTGAAGAGTACGATGAACTGAAAAATCAGGGCTATGCCATGAACGACCAGCTCGGAAAGAGCGGTATCGAACAGGCCATGGAAAAGGAGCTCCGTGGTACCAACGGTGAGGAGGAGATAGTCCTGAAGGACGGCAATGTCGTTGACATCAAGACTCTCACACATACAGAGACCGGTGCTACTGTCAAGCTCACTGTTGACGGAAATTTCCAGCTCAAACTACAGGGCATCCTTGACAATTTCCTGAAAAACTTCCCCTCCATAAACCCTAAGCCCGGAATCCTGGACGCCAAGAAGGGCGCTATCGCTGTTATCGACGTAAAGACCGGCGCTGTCAGGGGTATGGCAACGGCTCCCACATATAACCTGAAGGACTATGCAGAGAACTTCGACTACTTCCTGCAAGCTGAGAATTCCCCCCTGCTGAACCGTGCCACCTGGGGACAGTACCGTCCGGGCTCCACATTCAAGACCATTACTGCCACAGCCGGACTCAACGAGGGTATCGTCAACGGTGAAACTTCCTTCTACTGCAACCACGACTTTAAATACCACGGCGGAGATTATGCCTGCACCGGCTGGCACCAGAATATCGCTGTAAGACGTGCTATCGAGGTCTCCTGCAACGTGTACTTCTATGAGCTCTCCGACCGTCTTGGAATCGACACTATCACCAGATATGCCAAGCTCTACGGTCTGGGCGAGCCTACCGGAATCGAGACCGGTGACGCTGCCGGCTACCTCTGTAACCCAGAGACATTCGCTGCCCATGGTCAGCCCTGGTACATCGGCTCCGTTATCCAGGCCGGTATCGGTAACCAGGACTGCGGTATGACTCCCCTGCAAATGGCTGTAGTCGCAGGCACTATCGCTAACCGTGGAGTCCGCTACAAGCCCTATCTCGTGGACAGCCTCCATGAGTACGGCACTGGTAACCTCATCTCTGAAACTCAGCCGACTATCGCTGAAAAGATAACCCTCAACTACGATTACGTCTATGACTATATCATCGGCGGAATGATAGATGCCGCAAAGAATATGCCTGCACAGTACTCCCTCGGCAACCTGGGTTATACTGTAGCTATAAAGACCGGTACACCTCAGACAGGAGTCAACCTTGAAAAGCAGAATTCCTTCTTCATAGGCTTTGCCCCCGCCGACGACCCGGAAGTCGCTTTCGCAGGCGTCATCGAGGACGGTGAGTACTCAAAGTATATGATAAGAGACATCCTTCTTGCTTACCAGCAGTGCTACGGACTCAACGGTGTGAAGCCTACTGTTACTGCACTGCCCAAGGAGGTAAGACCTGTACTTTCCACTACCACTACGACCACAACTACTACCACTACATCCGGCACAACTGAGACCACTACTTCTTCAAGCGGCGGTCAGAACACTTCCTCAACAACTGCTGCTTACCCCACATACCCCGTCTACACAGACCCGGTATCTCCTACAGAGCCTTCATCAGAGCCTGTAACAGCAGCTCCCACTGAACCTGCTGCACAGCCTACAGAGCCGGAAACTCCTGTACCTACTGCCGCTCCCACTGCGGCTGAACCGCCGGAGCCTCCACAGGAACAGTAATTCAGCACTGCAATTTCAGACGGACAGACTCGTCCGCCTGATGTATCAAACGGCACCTATATGGTGCCGTTTTTCATTCAAAAATTTTTTTCGTAAGAATTGACCATTTCCTCCACTCCGGCGTGTTATTAGTGAAGAGGAACAAACTCCGGAGTTTCTCAACTTCATTCTAAAGGAGCTGATATGAATGTCCGATAACGGCAACATCATAAGAGCCGTTGAAAAGTACGGAGATATGCTGTACCGGATATGTATAGTCATGCTGCAAAACTCTTCCGACGCTGAGGACGCTGTACAGGAGACATTCCTGAGCTACTTCCGGTCATCACCGGATATTGCCGACAGGGAACATGAAAAAGCATGGCTCATTAAGACTGTTACCAACAAATGCCGTGATACCCTGAGATACAGAAAAAGACATCCTGCCGAATCGGAGGACAAGCTGTGGTTCTATACCCGTGACGACGAGGACTCCCACATCCTTGAAGCTCTGTCTATGGTCCCGGATAAATTCCGTATAGTACTCACGCTGCATTACGTTGAAGAGTACAAGGTCAATGAGATATCTGAAATGATAGGCAAAAGCCCCTCGGCTGTCAAAATGCGGCTTCAGAAGGGAAGAAAACTTCTCGAAAACATCTACAGAAAGGAGTTTTTATAATGAATAAAAAAGTAAAACGCTCAGTCAGCAGCATCACTATGCCTGACGATGTCAAGGAGCGTATCATAGCAAACTGTCAGGTACCCGGCACTGCTGATGAAAAATTTGCAGACCATGTCAGCGGTATCGAGCACGTCCGGAACCGCAGTTATCTGAAAGTCATAAGCGGCATCGCCGCCTGTGCAGTACTTGCCGGTACTATAGGAATCTCCGCACATCTGCTTAGAAATCAGCCTTCCCCTGCTCCGGCCACTACCGCTCCGGAGTCAACGACTATCGTTGCCGGTACCGAACCCACAGAGCCTGTGACTGAGTCCGCTGCTCCCCAGCTTGACGAGCTCATGGAGAGATTTCTCTCCCAGGAATACACCCTTTTTAAACCTGATGAGCAGCTTGATGCGAATGGTGAACCTCTCCAGTGGGAATGTTTGTCGTTTACTGAAGAGGAAAGAGAAGAGATAGCAGGCATATTTAGGAAATACCAGTTCACCGAAATATCTGAGGAGGAGTATCAGTCTGCTGATCAATCAGATGAGATGTACTTTAACTATGAGAGATCATCGCTCGAAGGAGCAAACTTCAATATCAAAAGAAACGGTTTTGTTTCTGTCCTCTTTGAAACTTATGACACACAGGATAATGATGGAACCTCCTATGAGCTGACACACCTGGAGCATAAGTATTATAAGTGCTCAGACGGCGAAAGCCTTTTTAACGAGCTCCTCGCATACACTGAAATAGCTCCGCAAATTGCACCATTCATCGACTTCCGCTATTCTGACGTCAAAGTAACTGACCCTTACCGTGAGGCAAGCATTACTACAGAAGGGAACGTTCCGCTTTATATTGATATGTCCGAGGTTTACAAAAAAATATGGCCTGATGTATGGATAGATGACCCGCTCATCCCCACTCAGTACACAGGCAGAGCACTTACCGAGGACGAGCGTTACAGTCTCTATGACTTCTTTGAACACGCTGAATATGAGGATGTAACAGAAGCTGACCTTCCTGAGCATGGCAGTCAAGAAAGTATCACCTTCACTCACATTGACGATTTTTGTAAAACGACTATAAGCATACTCAACGACGGTTACCTTGTATGCGAGGATGTCGGCTTCACATGGGATAAGACCTCTGATACTGCCATTGCAGACAGTGAGCATTATTTCCGGAGGTATTACCGCATAGACTACCAGCAGTTCAGGGACGCTGTCACCGGCATACTTGGTGAGGACATTATTTGCAAAGCGGAGTCATACTCCGAAACTCCTCCCTTCGGACATCTTACAGACTATGACCTGAACTCTTACCAGGCATACGGCGTTGACTGGGGACAGGCCGTACCGGCTGAGGCCATTACAGCAGTTATGAGCTATATAGAGTCACACCAATGGACAGAAGTCTCCCAGCCTATAGAGGATGCAATAATAGATGATGAAAATTCTAAAAACAGCGTCGTAATTCTTTACAACAGCCTTTCTGAAGGCGGTGTCGGATACTCATTTTATTTCAGCAACGGAGGATATGTGAGTATGCTCACAAGCGACGGAATCGAAACATGGTACAAATGCAGTGAGGACGATGATATAGCAGCCGGAGTTGACAATATCATCCAGGAATATTACAATAACAACTAATGCAAAAGGGACGCTTAAAGCGTCCCTTATTTTTATAGCCCATATCGTCTTTCTGCCACGGAATACAGCTTTTTGAAGTCCGTGGGAGTGCAGTGCTTTATCTCCTTGAAAATGCGGTTGAAGGTGGTAAGGCTCTTGAAGCCTGACCTCATAGCCACCTCAGTTATAGGGATATCTGGCTCCATGAGCAGAAGCTCAGCGGCTTTGGTACGTCTTGCATTGATGTACTGCAAATAGGACATAGAGTTGTACTGCTTGAATATCCTTGAAAAATGGTACTTGCTGTAGCCTGCAACGTCCGCAAGCTGGTCCAGAGAGATGTCGTACATATAGTTATTGTCGATGTACTTCAGCACATTGCTGAACTTCTCGCTGTACTCGTCTATCTTCTCCTCGTCAACATCCATGGCTATCTGGTGCTGTCTGAGCTGGAATTCTCTGAGGGCAATGAATATATCTATGAGCTTGACATATATCTTCACATCTGAAAGCTCAGACTTTGAGCTGTAAAGTGTGAATATATCCAGCATATTCTTTTTTGCCAGCAGATGAAGGTCCTTATCCATTTCCGGGGTTATCATTATAGGAGATGAGATACCCCTCATAAGGCTGTCCAGCGCCGGAACGTCCCCAAGAATGCGGTTGTCGCACTGGAATATGAGTCTCCTTCCAGGCACCGCAGGCATACTGTGGAGCTCTCCTGTAGGTACTATAAGCACATCATTCTCACGGATATGATAATCTGTACCGCTGACATTGACGATATATGTATTTTTCAGCGGCATCAGTACCTCCACTGCTCTGTGCCAGTGGACAGGATAGGCCTCGTTGTCCGTATTGTCATAAAGCATAACGTACTTTTTTTCATCGTACTCTACTGTTTCATAATCCCCTGATAGATGCTTTATCAACTTTCTCACCTCACCAATTTCTGTCGCAATTTATGACTCATGTTCATAATTATCTACCTTATATTATAATATAAATTCCACATTTTGTAAATAGGATACGTCTAACTTTAGCAGTTATGCACAATGAGCAGTATGGGCGGGGTGGTCATGACACCACAATTTTTGAACAGTTTGAACAAATGAAAAGGCAGCCGACTTTAAGCCGACCGCCCTTCAGGGGATATTAAAATTAGGAGAAACCTTAGTTCACACTTCCGGCACCATAAGGTCCGGGTAGAGAGTGTCTCACTGACACCTTGTGTATACTGTACCGCCCTTGAGCTGCTGTCCTCTTGCCTCAAAGAGCTCAGATACTGTTACGATCTGATAGCCGTTTGCCTTGAGTACAGGGATAAGCTCCTCGATAGCGTCTGCTGTGTGGCTGTATGTCTCATGGCAGAGTACTATTGAATTCTCAAGTGAACCGTTGTTCATAGCGGTTGTGATAGCGTTTACAACTGACTGCTTGGTTGCACCATTCTGCCAGTCACCTGAATCAACTCCGCAGGAGATGAGGGCAACATCGTTCAGTGTGCTTGTTACAGTGCTGTTATAATCAAGGTAAGGAAGTCTCATCATCTTGGAAGGCTCTGCTCCGATGATGCTCTTCAGCTTAGCATGAGTCTGGTCAAACTCGCTTCTTATCTCAGATGCGCTCATTGTGGAGAGCTTGGGGTGAGTTGTGGAGTGGTTTGCGATCTCCATGCCCTTGCTGTAAGCATACTTTACTTCCTGCTCATCGCTGCTGCCTGAGATCCAGCTTCCAACATAGAAGAATGTTGCGTGCCAGCCTTCATTTGCAATAGCATTGATTATTCTCATTGAGGGGTCTGTTGCAGCAGAACCTACTGCACCATCGTCGAAGGAAATTGCTACGAGCTTCTTGCTTGTATCTACCTGGCTTGCAGGGAACTCGCCTACCTTGCCCTGTCCGTTAACTACTGTGGACTTCTTGCCTTCCTCAGCAGCTACTACATCGTCAATGTAGAAATTTGTGAGTGAATCGGGCATTTCGATGTAAAGAACGAGATTTGATGCTCCCTCAGGTATTGTGTAGGATGTATTTTCGAGCTTTGTCCATGTCTTTGAAGCGGCACTTACTGATGCTACCTCAGAGTACTTCTCATCGCCGTCTAATGTGTACTGAAGAGTCATCTTCATATCCTGTGCAGAAGCTGTGGGCTGCATTACTGCTGCGCTGAAGCTGTATGTGTTTCCAGCCTTGAATGTAGCTGAATCAAGGTTGATAGATGCACCATGCCAGTTGTCAGTTCTGCCTGAGACCTTCAGTGAACTGCTGCCTGAGTAGTAGTTTTCCTTGTCTGTTGAAACAGATGCTGCTCCTCTGCCTTCCCAGTCGTCAGAACCTGACTCGAAGGATGCTGTGAAGAAACCGTCTGTGTTGATAACTGCTGTTGTTGTAGTAGTAGGTGTTGTGCTGCCGCCGGAAGTTGTTTTCTTCTGGCTTGCATCGTAGCTGTAGGGAAGTGTCTCCAGTTCGAGGAGGAACTTCTGGATGTGCAGTGCGTCCATTGTAGAAAGTCCGCCGCCTGCCTCATAAACGTCAGCATTGTAGATGCCGGGGCTCTTTATTCTGTCCTTGCTGGAACCGTTCTCACCGTAAACGTCTGAGTTTGCGATAGCCTGCATTACAAGTACAACGTCGTTCATCTTAACTTCGCCGTCATTGTCAGCATCGCCCCAGAGAGTTACCAGCTTGTCGATGTCTTTTTCATTTGAGCTTCCTTCGTCTGTGTAGCCGGGGCCCCACTTGGAGGGGTCAACCAGTGCAACTATCTTGTCATATGCCTGCTTAGGCTGATAGCTGCCGTCGAAGATAAGGGGCTTGTCGCCGCTTCTCCAGCTCATTGTGTCATTTGTTCCCCAGAAAGTAAGGGATGTAACTGCATCGCAGTCTCTGATAGCTTTAACTATGCCCTCGTAGTATGTTGCCTGAGATGCCTCAGTAGCACCGTTGGATGCCTTAGCTGTAGCGTCGAGCTCAGTTACGTGTATCTCGCAGCCGATGGATGCGAACTTTTCAAGAGCCTGCTTGTAAAGTGATGCGCTGGGATATGTTGTGTCAAGGTGAGACTGCATACCTACACCGTCCAGGTTGCCCTGCTCATATACCTTCTTACAGAAGGAGTAGATAGAATCTCTCTTGGAGTCGATGTACTCATTGAAGTCATTGTAGAACAGCTTACAGCCTTCGGGAGCATACCTTCTTGCATACTCAAAAGCCTTTACCATATAGCTGTCATCGCCGTAGATAAGTGTCCAGGGTGACTGTCCGTTAGCCTGGTCCATACCTGCTGATCTGAGGCTGCCGTTGTTTACTTCAAATGCCTCGTTTACTACGTCGTAAGCGTAGAGGTTCAGTGTAGGATAGTTCTCCTTCAGCATAGCGAAGGTATTCTTGATGAAGTTCTCCATACGCTGATCCATGATCTCCTTGGATACAATAGCGCCGCTGTCAGAGAAGTTCTCTCTGAAGAACCAGCCGGGAGTCTGGCTGTGCCATACGAGGGTATGACCTCTTACAGGCATATTGTTCTTTACTGCCCAGTCAAGGATGACCTTAGCGCCGTAGGGGAGCTTTACCTGTGGATTAACATTGTTTCCCTTGGACTGGCTGGCAGACTGATCAAGGATATTCTCAGGCTTGAGCTCATTCTCAGGAGTGATGCTGTTGAAATGCTTTAATATGAAGTCTGAAGCCTTGCCAACTTCGTTCTGGCTTACAGCGCTTCCTACTCTGAAGTAATCAGAGAATACGTTCTTGAGTCCTGCATTCTTATTGTCATATGTTGTAGTAGTTGTTACGTTGTAGGGTCCGTCTGTTATAGTTGTAGTTGTTGTTGTGGAGATATTGCTGCCGCCTTCTACTGTACCGCCGCCTGTTACAACAGATGACTTTGTCTTTTCAACTGCTGCGAGAACATCGTCGATGTAGAAGTCTGTAAGGCTTTCAGGAGCCTCAACGTAAAGGATGAGTTCACTTGAGCCTGTAGGTATTGTGAAGGAAACATTCTCCAGCTTTGTCCACTCACCGCTCTTTGCTGTACCTGAAGCTACCTCATTGTAGGTTGCGGAATCGCCGCTGCCCTGCTGGAGTGTGAACTTCATATCAACAGGCTCGCCGCTCTTCTGAAGCACGGCTGTGCTGAAGCTGTATGTGTAGCCGGGAACGAAGTAATCGGGGTCAAGAGTGATAGCAGCACCATGCCAGTTATCTTCTCTTCCGCTTACGTAAAGTGACTTGCTGCCTGAGTAGTAGTTCTTGCTGTCGGTAGTCACCTTAGCACTTCCTCTGCCGGTCCATTCATCTGTACCGGACTCAAAAGTGCTCTTGAAGTAGCTGCCGTCTGCATTTGCTTCCTTAGGCTCCTTCGGAACGTCGGGTTCTGTGCCGCCACCGATAGTAAGCTCATTCTTAGAAACTGTAGCTCTTCCTGAGCTCTGCCAGCCTTCAACGTTGAGAGCTACCTCACGAAGGCTGCCCATCTTCATGTTGAACTGGTTTTCCCAGGCTGCGAAGTGCTTGTCGATATTTATAGTACCCTGTGTACGGAGCTGACTGTCAACTCTGACGCTCCAGTACTGATTGAAGTGAGTAACGCCCTGTTCGATAGAAGGGCCGTCGTGTGTACCGGAGTACACCTCATAGGTACCGTCGTCAACTGTGATAGTGCCGACCTTCTTCATATTTGCGCTCTCTCCGGGTGGTCTCCAGCTTCCGTAGGAGTCTACGATGTAGTACTCGACCAGCGGGCTTGTTGTCCATCCGTAAACGCAGAGGTAAGAGTTTCCGTTGGGGTGGTAGTCACAGGCATAATCTACCTTGATACCGTCAAGCTGGTTCCACTGAGTACCGCTTGACCACTTCTTTCCTGCACGGAACAGGATGTTGTGGATGCCGCTCCATGAACAGCTATAGGTACCGGGGCCGCTGCCTGCATCGAAAGAAATAGTACCCTGACTGTACTGATTCCAGACCTCATAGTCGTAGCCGTTTTGTGTAAAGGTTTTCTGATAATCGCTTGCGGCTGATGCATCAAGGTCGGGGATATTTGGTACACTTGTCAGGCAAAGGAAACCGGTCAGCACACCGCTGACGAGCTTCTTTAAAAAGCCTTTTTTCATTGCGTATCATTCCTCGCTTTCAGTTTATAATGATATAATTAACGACTGCCGGTTGTTCCCGGCACGTATGAGCTGCAAGGAGATACCGGAGCTCCCTCTGCTCCGGAATCCCCTTCTCCCTCGCAGCTTCTATGGTTATTTTATTACATTTTCGTGAACAATTCAAGTCATTTTTTGCTAACAAAAAATTAACCAATCATTTTTTGCTAATTATTCATTAATATGCTGTTAATTTTTAGTCAATATCGCAAAGCACGGATAAATGGTGATTTTTTCTATCACTTTTATGCTGCGTGTGATACTTCAATGACGATATTGCCTTGATTTTTAAACAATATTGCTTTCAAGGCAAAGCATTGTCTTTTCAGCCCATTCCCGCAAAATGTCCACCTAAACTGTATTTTTTCTACTCAATTTTAGACAAATTTGAAGCAATATCCGGGTGACATTTGAGAATTGTGTACTGTTTTCGGCCTGTTTACCGCCAAATATCCAATTTTAAAGTCCAAAACACGGAACGCAATTTATGGTCAGCCATTTTTTGACACAGCAAAAAACAGCCGGCTGATGCCGGCTGCCATTTATTGTCTGTAATTCTCTGCCTCTTTCAGCAGCTTTATGTCCACAAGAGCGTCTATGAGAGTGCCGTCAGCGGTATATTCCTCGGAAAACACCTTTCCTTCGGTCCTTATCCGCCCTATGAGACCTGTCTTGTCATATGGTACAAGAAGCGTCATCCTCCGGGCAGTCTCAGGAAGGTTTGCCGAGATAAGCTCAAGCAGGCGGTCAAATCCGGTCTGCTCTTTTGCGCTGATGAGTACCGTGTGGCCGTCCTCGAACACAATGTCCCTGTCAGGAGCGGCATCGCTCTTATTCATTACGTCTATCCTCGGTATATCGCCGCATCCCAGCTCTCCCAGGAGCTTTGCCGTTACCTCGGCCTGCTTTTCACGCTCCGGCGACGAAAGGTCCTGGACGTTCAGAATGACATCCGCAGCAGCGGCCTCTTCTAAAGTTGACTTGAACGCTTCAACAAGGTCATGCGGCAGCCGGCTGATAAGGCCTACGGTATCAATGAGCAGAACGCTCCTGCCGTCGGGAAGCTCTATAGAACGTGAAGTTGTGTCAAGTGTGGCAAACAGCTTGTTCTCTGCAAGGACTCCTGCGTCTGTGAGTGCGTTCAGCAGAGTGGACTTTCCCACATTTGTATATCCGACTATGGCTGCACAGAGCACTCCGTCCTTCTTTCGCCTTGAACGTGAGAACTCACGATGCTTTTTAAGCTCACGGAGCTCCTCCTCCAGAGCCGCTATCCTCCGGCGGATGTGGCGCTTGTCAGTTTCCAGCTTAGTCTCTCCGGGGCCCCTTGTACCAATACCTCCGCCCAGCCTTGAAAGTGCTGTACCCATACCTGTGAGCCTTGGCAGACGGTACTTCTGCTGTGCCAGCTCGACCTGGAGCTTTCCCTCTTTTGTACGTGCCCGCTGTGCGAAAATGTCAAGGATAAGGGTGGTACGGTCAATGACTCTTACCTCCAGAATGTCCTCGATATTGCGGACCTGTATACCTGTGAGCTCATGGTCGAAAATGACCAGCTCTGCTCCTAAAGGTTCAAGCTGCTCCCGGAGCTCTTCCAATCTGCCGGCACCCATGCAGGTAGCAGGGTCAAAGGCCGCTTTGCGCTGTATGGCAGTACCCACTACCTCAGCTCCGGCTGTGGAGGCAAGCTCCTCCAGCTCTCTTATAGAAGCCTCAGCATCAAATTCTCCTGTGTCCACACAAGCCAGGACCGCTCTTACCGGCAGTTCATCAGTTTTGTTTTCGTACATAGCTCCTCCGTTATTCCGTGATAAGGCTCTCTATTTCCTGTGGAGTGAACACGTACTCCTTTCCGCAGAAATGGCAGCATACTGATGTATCCTTCCCCTCTGCGGCAATAGACCTGAGCTCGTCCTTTCCAATGCTTATGAGCACACGCTCTGTACGCTCACGGCTGCAATCGCATTTATATGTAGGTGACGCTGTGTCCAGCTCGTTAGGCTCCAGGCCTTCAAGGAGCATACCTGCTATATCTTCGGGAGTTATCCCCTCGTCAAGCATAGCCGAAACAGGTCTGATGTTTGCTATATTTTTCTCGATGATGTCAATGCACTTCTCGTCTGCAAAGGGCAGGAGCTGTACAAGGAAACCGCCTGCGGCCCTTACAGTCAGGTCAGGGTTAACAAGCACTCCAAGGCTGCACACAGTGGGTATCTGCTCACTTGTAGCGTAGTAGCTGGCTATATCCTCAGCTATCTCTCCGGATACCAGCGGAATAACGCCAACATACGGCTCTTTGAGTCCAAGGTCCTTGACTACAGAAAGTGTACCGTCGGTACCAACTGCACCGCCTACATCCAGCTTGCCCTGAGCGTTGAGAGGTATCTCAACCACAGGATTTACCACGCAGCTCTTGACGTTTCCACGGCTGTCTGCAACAGCAGTAAGCATACCGGCAGGTCCTCCGCCGTCCACACGGAGAGTTATATTATCGTCCTCGCCTTTGAGCATATATCCCATTAAGGACGCAGCTATCGTAAGACGTCCAAGACCTGCTGTTATGACTGCTGAGGTCTTATGGATGCGCTCTATCTCCGATACTATGTCCTTAGCGTCAAGCACCTCAGCAAATGCCGAACCGTCGGCAGAAATCGCTCTGTATAATTTTCCCATTTTTATTATCCTTTCAACCAATTATTATCTCATTTATCGGCTTTTCTTGCTGCATTCCCAGAATGGTCCGCTGCTATCCGCCAAAGCGGAGCAGTTGTTCCGGTTTTCATATAGTCTGACCGTTTCTGATGCACCTTGCTGCATACACTATCCTCTGGCAGTCCTCTCCCGGCAGGTCGAAGGTATCATCGCCGTACTTTCCAAGAAGCTCAAATCCGCTCTGAGAAAGCAGTTCCTCGATGTCCTTCTCACTGTAGGCCTTCTCGCTGAAGCTGTCGGAGCTTCTTGACCAGAGACCGTTCTCCTCACGCTCGAAAAATTCAAGGTTCATTTTTACCTCGTCAGTCTCCCTGTTCAGGGTATTCTCCCAGACGCAGTACACATCGTCAGTCTCATAGGTGAAAGTGTTGTCTGCAAGCACTTTTCTGTGCTTGTAGAGGGTATTCACATCGAAGATGAACAGTCCCCCAAGCTCAGAGAAAAATGCCACATTCTCAAAGACCTTTCGCACGTCATTAAGGCTCGCAAGGTGATTGATGCTGTCAAGAGCACATATGGTAATATCAATTGTGCCGAACATATCCAGCTTTCTCATATCCTGACAGAGATACTGGATATTCAGTCCGCTGTCGAACTTTTTCTCTATTGCCATTCCAAGCATCTCGTCGGAGTTGTCAACTCCGATAACGTCGTACCCCAGCCCCGCCATTACCTCGGAGATGCTCCCTGTACCGCAGGCAAGGTCCAGGAGGATATTGTCCTTTGTGGTCTTGAATTTCTGTATGATACTGTGGAAATATTCTCCACGCTTTTTATAGTCGATATTTGCCGTAAGCTGGTCGTAATACCGGGCAAATGCACTGTATCCGCTCATTTTTCAGCTCCTTATCATTTTTCTTCAGATATCCGGTTTCCTGAACACATCAAGCACCAGTCTCATTCACCATTCCTGAACAGTAAATTCGTATTCCAGCGGCAGCTCGTCATAGTGCTCTGTCCGCAGGACTTTACCTGTCCCGCTGTCAGTGAATTTAACATCGTATCCCATTCCCCCTAAATATGTATTCTGGATGAGTCCATGCTCTTTGAGCTTCAGCTTGCCTTCATCCCAGGTATATATATCAACATACCCGTACATACTGTCCGCATAAGGAGTCATGACCCAGTTTGAAAGAGTTTTCTTCAAAGGGTCTGCGCTGAGCCTTGCACCTATGCTATTCAGTTCACCGCTCTCCCGGAATGTCCTTGTCTCCGGATCATAGAGGAAATACACCGCATCTCTTGTCAGGCCATTCTCATCCTGCATCTCAATGGCAAAATCATCATTCATATCAAAATTATAATCACATATAGTTATACACTTACCGGCAGAGAAGTCACCTTCTATGGTGACAAATGTATTTTCTGCGGAAGCATCCTTTATGTAAACAGCCTCAGGAGCGAATATAATACTCAGCCCGTCAGTCTCATTCAGTCCCTCCGCCGGGACTATCTCTCCTGTGACATTATAAGTCCCTCGCCTGTAGAGCTGAGTGAGCTCCCCTGTTTCAGTATCCCTGAGTATGCGTCCGGAGCGTATCAGACGAGGGCCCTCCCATTCAAAAATCTCAGCATAGGAATATCCGTCATACTTAAACATCTCCCCGGCCTTTACTCCCAGCATTTCAGCGTTCACAGGGTCATCCTCCGGAGACAGGAGCCACAGGTTGCTCAGAGCATCCGAAAAGACGAACTTTCCCTCATCGCTGTCGTATATATAATATATTCCGGCATTCATTTCATCCGAGAATCCCGAACGGATAAATATGTCCTCATAGCCGTCGGAGTTTATATCCTTATATTCCGGCGGATATATCTCCTCTGCAAGCTCAATGGTCTGAACATGGATGCCGCCGTTCATTATATCCATGGAATTTCCATTCATAAGAACTGTAAGTCCGTTGACCTTGACCGGTTCACTTACAGGCTCTGTAATTTCTGCTGTAGTTTCCTCAGCAGTGACCGGCATCTCTGACTCTATGGTGCTCTGCTTATCGGAGCAGCCTGCAAGCAATCCGGCGCTTAAAATGATGATCGCTAATTTTTTCATAAAATCCCTCAGTCATGTATCCTTACGCTGTTGCCAGTTCTTCATTTCCGGAGCTGCTTTCAAAGCTGCCAGTCCTTTCCGATTGTTTTTAAAAAGGGCGGAATACATCCGCCCTTTTCATTACTGATTATCCTTGTTCTTGCAGCACTTCTTGTACTTCTTGCCGCTGCCGCATGGACAGGGGTCATTGTCACCTATCTTCTTGGCTCTTACCGGCTCAGAGAAGCTGCCGTCTCCGGCGCCTGCATTGGGAGCGTCAGGCTTTGCTACCTGCTCACGCTCAGGAGCTGCATCTGTACGGAGCTTAACCGTCAGAAGCATACGAACTGTATCCTCACGAATGGACTCTACCATTGCATCGAACATCTCGAAGCCCTCGTAACGATACTCGATAACAGGGTTCTTCTGACCGTAGGAGCGGAGTCCGATACCCTTCTTCAGCTCTTCCATGTCGTCGATGTGAGCCATCCACTTGGTATCAACTACCTTCAGCAGAACTACACGCTCAACTTCACGCATAACTTCTGTGCCGTACTGTTCTTCCTTTGCCTGGTATATCTCTCCGGCCTTCTCCTTGAGAGCGTTCTTGATATCTTCCTTGTCAACGTCGTCTATCTCATCCTCGTCGAAGCTGAGGTCCTCGTCGCCTATGAGCCAGCCCAGGAAGTAGTCCTTCAGGCCAACAAGGTTCCAGTTCTCTTTCTCGTCGTCCTCCATGAGATAAGTGTCAACGGTGCTGTCGATGAGGTCTTCCATCATCTTGAGGATGCTCTCGTGGAGGTCCTCTCCGTCAAGCACCTGTGAACGCTGCTTGTAGATTATCTCTCTCTGGGTATTCATAACGTCGTCGTAGTTGAGGACGTTCTTTCTTATGCTGAAGTTGTGGCCCTCGACCTTCTTCTGGGAGGACTCGATTATCTTTGTGAGGAGCTTGCTCTCTATAGGCATACCCTCCTCAACTTTGAGGGTCCTCATCATGTTCTCCAGACGGTCGCCTGCGAAGATACGCATGAGGTCGTCCTCAACTGAGAGGAAGAAGCAGCTTTCGCCCTCGTCGCCCTGACGTCCGGAACGTCCACGGAGCTGATTGTCGATACGTCTTGACTCGTGACGCTCTGTACCAAGGATGTAGAGACCGCCGGCCTCCTTGACCTTTACGGCCTTCTCCTTTACTTCTGCGTTGAACTTGTCATAGAGCTCACGGTAGAGCTTTCTTGCCTCGATTATCTCCTGATTGTCAGTATCAGCAAAGCCGATAGCCTCAGTGATTATCTCTTCGGGTATCTCACGCTTTCTGAGCTCTGCCCTTGCAAGGAACTCAGCGTTACCGCCCAGCATTATATCGGTACCACGTCCGGCCATGTTGGTAGCGATAGTAACAGCGCCGTACTTACCGGCCTGAGCAACTATCTCGGCCTCCTTAGCGTGGTGCTTTGCGTTGAGGACCTCGTGCTTTATGCCCTTTCTCTTGAGCATAGCAGAGAGGAGCTCGGACTTTTCGATAGATACAGTACCTACCAGGATAGGCTGTCCTTTTTCATGGCACTCGATTATCTTGTCGATGATAGCCGAGTACTTGCCCTTTTCAGAGCTGTATACCTGGTCATTGTGGTCAATACGGATAACAGGCTTGTTTGTAGGTATGGAGATAACGTCCAGTTTGTATATCTCCTTGAACTCGTCCTCCTCGGTCATAGCAGTACCGGTCATACCGGAGAGCTTTGTGTAGAGACGGAAGAAGTTCTGGAATGTGATAGTAGCCAGTGTTCTGGACTCGCTCTTTATCTTTACGCCTTCCTTGGCCTCGATAGCCTGGTGGAGACCGTCATTGAAGCGTCGGCCCATCATAAGACGTCCTGTGAACTCATCAACGATGATGACTTCGTCATCCTTTACAACGTAGTCCACCTCGTTCTTCATAACACCGTTAGCCTTGATAGCCTGGTTGATGTGATGAAGAAGGGTCATGTTCTCTGAGTCCATAAGGTTATCAACATTGAAGGCCTTCTCTGCCTTCTTTACACCACGCTGGGTGATAGTAGCAGTCTTTGCCTTTTCGTCGATGATGTAGTCAGCTGTCTCGTTTATAGAATCCTGGTCCACCTTGTCGTCCATTTCAACGACTGTAGTGGAGGTAAGGGTCTTTGCAAAGCGGTCAACGATAGAGTAGAGCTCTGTGGACTTGTCGCCTCTTCCTGAAATGATAAGAGGAGTACGTGCCTCATCGATGAGGATGGAGTCCACCTCGTCCACGATAGCGAAATTAGGAGCTCTCTGAACTCTCTCCTCCTTGTGAGTCACCATGTTGTCACGGAGGTAATCAAATCCCAGCTCGTTATTGGTAGCGTATGTAACGTCGCAGTTGTAGGCTGCTCTTCTCTGCTCATTATTGAGACCGTGGAGGATACATCCGACGGTAAGTCCCAGCCAGCGGAGCACCTTGCCCATTTCCTCAGCCTGAGTCTTTGCAAGGTAGTCGTTTACGGTAACTACGTGAACTCCCAGACCGGAAAGAGCGTTGAGGTAGGATGCAACGCAGGCCACGAGAGTTTTACCTTCACCGGTCTTCATCTCAGCGATACGTCCCTGGTGAAGAACAATAGCACCGATTATCTGTACAGGATAAGGTTTCTTTTCGAGGACACGCCATGCTGCCTCACGGACAGTAGCCAGAGCTTCGGGAAGTATATCGTCAAGAGTCTCGCCGTCCTCAAGTCTTTCTTTGAATTCCTGAGTTTTTGCCTTGAGCTCAGCATCTGAGAGCTCTGCGTACTCCTCGTCAAGTGCGAGGACTTTATTCTTAATAGGCTCGATACGCTTCAGCTCTCTGTTGCTGTAGGCGTTCGCACCGAAAATTCCTGTGAATAAACCCATTTGTTTACTTACCGCCTTTATCATTTGTTTTTTCATGCTCCGCATTTCCTGCCTGCGGATATAAATACATATAATATATTGTACATCAAATGGCAGGGTTTGTCAATACCTGCGTTCAAAAAAGGGTGATATATGAAAAGAACAGCCCTTTCCAAAGCTGTTCTTTCATTCAGTCTTTATTGTTCTTAGCTCTGTCCCATTCATTTTTCAAATATGAACGTATAGTTCCGCTTAACATTTTTAAATCATCAATTGTTTCGCTTATAAACTTTTCAATTCTCCTTAAAATGGTATTAATTTCTTTTGTTATTTCCTCATTTTCGCCTGATTTGTCCGGTCCAAAATACAGAATTAACAGCAAACCAGTTTCTTGGATATTAGAAAAGATTTTTTTCATTTCATATTTATTAGCTTCTTTTTCTAAACTTTCTTCCATTCGCACCAAGCAATAACAAGCAGTAATAAAGCTACTGGTAGCTTTCCTTACCTCTTGTATCCACTCAATCCTCGCCTTAGCCTTTAAATCAGCGTCTATTTTCTTCTGATTCCATTTATCGACATTTTCTTCCTGCTTAGCTGCTGTATACAGCGAAACACAGGCGCCTAAAACTGCAATTGCAACAACTGCTCCCTGTTCAACATAATGGCATTTAGAGCCATGAAAATGACAGTAAGCTGCAAGCAGACCACCCCATATCAAAATACATACAATGAATCCCCCAAAAAAATATTTTGCCGGCGAGGTCAATATTTTCTTTTTATCCTCCTGCTTTTGATTAGTGTTTTTTACTTCATCACTTGCCATAACGAAACCTCCGTATAAATAATGATATGCTAATAATACACCAATCGACATAAAAATCAAGAGCCGCCAAAAGGCGGCCCTCAGCATCAATACCTTTTAGTATTGAGCACCCTTATTGAATTGAGTATCAGCAGCATTGCCGTACCGGAGTCAGCAAAAACTGCGAACCACATACTCGGCAGGCCGACAAGTCCCAGGACCAGGACTGCCAGCTTTATAGCCAGAGCGAAAAAGATGTTCTCATAGGATATACGCAGAGCCTTGTCTGCTATGCGCTTTGCCTTGACCACTGCCTCAGGCTCGGAGTTCATGAACACAGCGTCGGCAGCCTCCAGAGCCAGGTCAGCTCCTGACTGCATGGCACCGCCAACGTCAGCACCTGCAAGAACAGGACCGTCATTGATGCCGTCTCCGACGAACATGACCGCTCCGTACTCCTTACGGATACGGCCTATCTCATCCAACTTTCCTTCGGGCATGAGTCCGCCCTTTACAGAATCCAGGCCGAGTTCTCTGCCGACAATTTCAGCATTTTCTGCCTTATCACCGGTGAGCATTACTGTGTGAACTCCCATAGCTTTCAGTGCTGCAGCAGCGTCAGCAGAGGTCTTTTTCAAAGTGTCTGAAACCACTATCCGGCCAAGCAGACTGCCGTCAACAGCAACGTAAACAACACTTCCAGCAGCCGGAGCGGAGTCCGGGAGCTCTATACCGTTTTCAGACATGAGTCTCTCGTTGCCGCAGAGGACCTTCTTTCCTGATAGCTCCGCAGACATTCCTCTGCCGGCCAGCTCGCTGACTTTCTCAGGTGTATAAAATGTGACATTCTCACGGCGGCAGTACTCTGCAATGCTCTCCGCAACCGGATGAGCGGAGGACTGCTCACAGCTTCCGCAGAACCTGAGGAGCTCATTTTCACTTGCATCTCCGAAGGCTGTTACCTCAGTGACTTCAAAGCTGCCGTTCGTAAGAGTACCAGTCTTGTCAAAAGCGATTGCTTTCACCTTTCCAAGAGCCTCAACAGAGTCTCCTCCCTTGAAGAGTATACCCAGCTTAGAAGCAGCTCCGATTCCGGAGAAATAGGCAAGAGGGACGCTGAGCACAAGGGCACAGGGACAGCTTATTACAAGGAAGGTCAGTGCGGAGTAGACCCACTTGCTCCAGTCTCCGGTAATAATTGAAGGTATCACAGCCGTAAGTGCTGCGATAGCTATTACGATAGGTGTGTATATCTTTGCAAAACGTGTGATGAAACGGTCTATCTTAGGCTTTCCGGCAGACGCATCCTCCACAGCTCTTGCTATCTTTGCTATCATTGAGTCATCAGCAGCGGCAGTTGCTCTGAGAGTGAACGTATCGGAAAGGTTTATACAGCCTGACATTACAGTGTCACCGGCTCTTACAGTTACCGGGACAGGCTCGCCGTTTACTGCCGAGGTGTCTATCCTTGACTCTCCCGTCTCAACAACGCCGTCGGCAGCAATACGCTCTCCGGCCTTTATTCGGAGAATGTCCCCGGCGCTTATTTCCTCAGAGGGCACTCTTCTGAATTCACCGTCTATAAGCACGTCAGCTTCCTCGACTTTAAGTCCGGCAGCAGCAGTTATAGCCTTGTGGCTCCTTGCAACGGCGAAGTCCTCAAAGAGCTCGCCTATGCGGAAAAACAGCATTACCCCCACAGCCTCGGCATATTCTCCGAGTGCAAATGCTCCGATAGTCGCAACAGTCATGAGAGTGTTTTCATCGAAGAAATTCTTCACACGTATATTCTTCCATGTAGCTCTGAGTACTCCTGAGCCAAGTATGATATAGGACGCACAATACAGCGCAATAGTCAGTGGTAAAATATCAAGGAGCTTGCCGGTGAGAACTGCTCCTGCCAGCAGAGCAATACCTATTATAATAGGTATGAGCTGACTTCTTGTACTCTCCTCCTCTTCATGGCTGTGAGACTCGCTGTGAACTCTCTCAGATACAGGAGCGATGACAACTCCCGGCTCAATGGCATTTGCTTTTTCATTCATAAGTGCAAGCAGAGCGTCATCAACTTCTCCACGAATTATGAACTTCTTCATTGGAAAATTCAGCACCGCCGATTCAATGCCTTCCAGACTGTTGAGCATTTCCTCTATCTTGCCGCCACAGTGTGCACAGTCCAGGTTGGAGATAGTGAACTCCTTTCCCTTTGCATCATCAGCATCATGGTGGTGATGATGCTCGTGCTCATGGTCACAGCAATGGTCATGATGCTCGTGGTGATGCTCATGTTCATGGTGATGCCCCTCCGCCGGTATGAATTCCACATCAGGCTCAATTTTTCGGGCAGTCTCGTGCATCCTGCGAACCATTTCTTCACTTATATCGCCATGGACCTTCAGCTTTTTCATCGGGAAATTCAGCACCGCAGACTCGATGCCCTCCAGCTTGCTGAGAGCATCTTCTATTTTAGCGCCGCAGTTAGCGCAGTCAAGATTATTTATATTGAACACTTTTTCCATAAGGTCAGTCCTTTCATATGAATACTTGTTCATATGTTTAATATATCATATTTCTGCTTATTTGTCAATAGGTCAGGGACATTTATTTGCATTATCTTTAAAACAGTGCTATAATAGAGGTATAGCCCGGAACAGTTCCCGCCGGAGCGTTAACCAAGGTTAACCAAAGTTCATGCCTAAAAATATGAAAACCAAAGAGTTATTATGCGCTAACAAAATTCTATAAAAAATTTTTGAAAACTTCGTCTTTTTCCCCTCTTAAAATCACTTATATATGAGAGCTTTCAGAGCACCCGGCCATTTGCCGGTGCTTTCAATGTCAGACTGACAAAAAGGAGTGGGAACATGACTGCCGATACGAAAATTTCAGCCGGAGGTGACGGTATAATTTTAGCTACATTTTCTCAGAACAGCCGTCAGGCCCTGCCGGAGGACGGTGTGAATCAGCTCATCGAGACTTGCAGCACCTCAAAGGAGAGCCTGAGCCGGCTCTATGAGATGTTCAAGGGGAGCGTATTTGCCGTCGCATTCAGCATAACCGCCGACTATCACCTCTCGGAAGACTGCGTCACCGAGACCTTTGTGAGACTTACCCAGATAAAAAAATTCTCACGTTCAAAAGGAGACGGCAAGGGTTTCATCCTTACAATAGCCCGCAACGTTGCATCAGAATTTCGCCGCCGCTATAAAAGAGAGCTGAAATACAGCATAATACAAAGCTACGGCGAAACAGAGCAGACTGTCGAGGACAGTATATTCATAAATCAGCTTTTAAAGCATCTTAACGAAAAGCAAAGGCAGGTAGTCATACTAAAATGCTGCGCCGAGCTCACATTCAAAGAGATAGCGAAGATCACAAAAAGCCCGGAGACTACAGTAAAATCAAGGTACAAAAGAGCAATTGCTATATTACAGGAAAAGGCAGGTGTTACCAGTGAAAAAGAATGAGCCCATCAACGATCAGGACATCAAGAACATCCTGAAAGAAAAAATGGACGGACTTTCGGCCAATGTGGACTGTTTTGACAAGATATCCGCAAGAGCTTTTCCTGATAAAAGCGAGGATTTTTCCGACAGCGAGCTCACCGTTTCAGACCTTGAAAACGTCACCGGCAAACGCAGAGCAGCACCCGTGCTCAAGTGGGTATCCGCCGCCGCAGCAGCAGCCCTTATCATAGGTATACTGCCTAAAACTGCAATGGTCAACAGCTTCAAGCGTCAGCTTGAACGTGAAAAGTCCAGAAAAGTATACCGTGACATCATCTCCGAGCTCAAGGAGCAGACAGAGTCAGGCGAATATATGAGCTTTGACATTTCCCTGGAGAAGTACGCCTCCGAGGACGTCCTGGTGACGCCCCTTTTCAGGTGTCCCTTCAAGGATACAGGCAATGATGATATGAACGTAAGGATATTCGTCAGAATGGCCGGCAGCACTCAGACCAACCAGGTATATGCTGTTGAATACAGCGGAAACTATGACGAGTCCAACTTCGTTGCTGCTGCAAAGTCAAGAGCCAGCTTCACTGAAAGCGAGATAGCAGAGCTCTCAGAGATGAGTTCCTATTACAGCGGCACTCCATTATGCATGGACACTGCTTCATCACTTATAAATGAGGCATCGGCTGAGGAAGCAAGCGTATCAGCAGCCAGCTTTTGCGGAAGTATGTTCTATAAGGACGGCGACGGCATCAGTGAGATAGGATACGATGTATTCTACTATCATCCCGGCTCAGAGGAAACAGGCTCATACAGCTACGACGTCCTTACCCTTAAAAAGTCAGAGGGCCTCTACACAAAGAGTTTTGAACTGCCGGCGGAAATGTGGAAGTACTCGGTGAATTTCGATGATTCCTCAGCATTCCCGGACAATTCAGCTTCCATGTTCAAAAAAGAGGAGCTTTTCAAGCAGAATTACGGCATTCCGGATGATGTATTCTCGATTCTCCCGCTGACAAGCTCATCCGGGAAGATCCTCTCAGACGACGGCAGACTTTCCATTTATCTTGCAGACAATTCATCGTCACTTCCGAACGGAAATACCCTGCTTTCCACGCTCGCAGTACCCTATCAGGACAGCAGCAGGATGACCACATCAATATACTTCCCTGTTACTCTTGATACAAATTCTTCACTGAATAAAATAGTGCTTATAGCAGGCAGCAGCAATTCAGAAATGCAGCAGTTCTCATACTATGAGGATTCCTTCTTAACGTACAGCGACCTCCTGAAAGAGATGCCAAGATTACAGCTCATAGACCTCCAGGACCAGCTTTATGATATTCTCGATAAAAATCTAAGCGAGGAAGAAAGAGAGTCCATACAGGAAGAGCTCAGCCAGATACAGGCGATACTTCAGCAGCAGGCCGAAAATACAGCATCATCAGAGGAAGAGCAAAGGCGAAATGCGGAAGAGACTCTGAAAGAAATGCAGGAGGCAGAAGAAGCTCAGAAAAAGATGCAGGAGGTATACGAAAGCCAGCAGGAGCAATCCGCTGCAAAAAACAAGTAAAACGGTGACTCGCTTATTATAGACCCAAAAAGAAAGTTCAAAAAATCCGCCTTGCCATGTACGGCAGGGCGGTTCTTCTTTATTCCTCACATTTTTCAAGTCCGGCTCTGAAACAACAGCAGCACGGTCTGAAAGACGCTGCAAATACCGCTATAGATACAGGCACTCCTATCAAAAGAGCGTAACGTCGAAGAGTATCTGCATTTCGTATTTTTTCTACCAGCTTGCTGAACTTTTCAATGAATCCGTCAAACGAGCCAAAAATACTCAGGTCTCCGAAGAGAAGGTACATGACTGCGGCAAATATCAGTGCGAAGAAAACACATGACCTGTATACATCGCCTGCCTTTGAACCGAATCTTGCCGTCACAGGCAGACTTATAGCCGACTGGACAAGAAGAAAGTCGAACAGCAGCAGTATCACCCCGGTCAGGTCAGTGCGTTCACTATTGAGCTTTACAGCGATGAGATTCGCTGTAAGCATTATCCCAAGCATCACAACAGAGAGCATAAGCGTAAGCACATATTTTTCTGTGATGTAGCCCTTTACCCCAGCGGGCGACGACACATAGAAATGCTTTCTTACCAGCTTTTCATCCGGGAGGAATATCTGCTGCACAGCAGCATCAAATCCGCAGAATATCAGGAAAAAACCCATAAAGCTGAAAAAGCCGTACAGCATAGTATAGGAATCGCTTCCCACAGCGACCTCATCGGATGCAATATCCAATATGCAAGCCCCGCTTCCTATCAACGACATTATGAGCGTCACAAATATCATCGGCATCGAACGCAGGTCCTTATATATTAGTCCCAGCATTACTTTTCTCTCCTTTCGATGAGCTTAACAGACAAGTAAAAAATAAGTATTATCAGGTCAGCGAGCACGAACGGCAACATATGGAGCACCTCGTCCCAGAACCCCTTCATATCCATGAACTTTTCCACAAGAAACGCATCAAAAGCAATACTTTTTGCCGCCTCATCACTAAGTCCCGCTGTCTTCTCATCAAACTGGTCTATGATGTAAAAAAAATATGATTCCACAGCAAAATAAATCGCCAGCGGCACGGCTATCAGCACTGCATTCGCTGCCTTTTCAGACCTCGTGAGCAGCAGCAGCAGGTATTTAAGCATTGCAGCGAACAAACACATAAGCAGAAGTGCCATGAGTATCTTTAAAGAATTTACAGTGAGCTCCCTGTGAGCCACAGCAGAAATAATAACTGCATGGACCATTACCGCTGCCGCTGATACAAGAAATCCCAGGAAAAACATTATGAAGAAAGCTCCGCTGTACTTCACAGGCTTTACAGGCAGTGTATAGGCATAGCTCTTCCAGCGGGTACTTATGTCACTTTTGACTGTCCTGCAAACTGAGTCCATTATGAAAGAGCCCATTAAAGCAGACGGATACAGGAACAACATATAAATGGTATCCTTTATCTTCGGAAGTTCCTCAGCAGGCAGCTTTGAGATATTTCCGAAATCTGCACTGAGCATTACCAGCACTCCCATTATATCAAAACCTGCCATTATGCAGAAGGTCATTATGAAGCGTTTCTTCGAGATATGAAATATCCTGTATAGCAGTCCCGACATTATGACCACTCCTTCTTTCCACGGTTGACATAGAATACCATTATGTCGTCAAGGCTTGGTGAATCGAAAACGAGACCGGAGTACTTTCTCTTCATCTCTCTTGCTCCGGAGACCAGTACCTCCGCTCCGTAGTCTGTGACTCTTGCACTGATGCAGTCGTTCTTGTCCATTGATGAATACTCCTGACGGCTGCACTTTATAAGCACATGGTCTGAAAGTATGTCGTCCTTATAGCCTGAAACAAGTATCCTGCCATTGTCGATGAATGTGACGGAATCGGCTATTTTCTCAAGGTCCGAGGTTATGTGCGATGACAGCAGTATACTGTTGTTCTCATCCTGAAGGTATTCAAGGAAGATGTCCAGTATCTCATTGCGGACTACAGGGTCAAGGCCTGTGGTGGCCTCGTCCATGATGAGCAGCTTTGCCTTGTGGGAAAGAGCTGCCGCTATCTGGAGCTTCATCTTCATTCCCTTGGAATACTTTCCTATCTTCTTTTTCCTCGGAAGTCCGAACCTGTCGATGTAGCTGCTGTAGGTCTGGCTGTCCCAGTTCTTATAGAGCTTGCTGAGGACCTTCTCTACCTGCATTGCATTGAAATTGTCGTTGAATGGTATCTCGTCAAAAACTGCTGAAATATCCGCTTTTATGCCGTACTCATCATCCGGCATTTTCCTTCCCAGGAGCTCAATTTCGCCGCTGTCCGGCTTGGTTATCCCCAGCAGCATCCGGATAGTAGTAGTCTTTCCGGCACCGTTCTGACCGATGAATCCCATTATGCTCCCCTTAGGGACACTGAACGAAACATTGTCCAGCCTGAATCCGTCATATGACTTGCTCAGATCCTTTATCTCGATAGCATTCTCGTAGTCAATCATAGTATCAGCCTCCGTATATCATGGTGAGTATCTCTATGAGCTCATCGAGCTCTACTCCGGCATTTCTGGCCTTTTCACAGGCCTTGGTGAGATACTCTTCTGTCTGTCTGAGATTCTCCTCTCTCAGCAGTTCACTGTTCTGTGCTTTTACAAAGCTGCCCTTGCCGGTATAGCTCTCAATGAATCCCTCACGTTCGAGCTCCTCATAGGCACGTTTTGTAGTGATGATACTTATCCTTAGCTGCAGCGCAAGATTACGCATTGAAGGAAGAGCGTCCCCTTCCTTCAGCTCTCCGCTGAGGATAAGCCCCTTTATCTGGGCGCATATCTGTTCATAGATAGGCTCCCCCGATGAATTGCTTATTATAATATCCATAGTGCACCTCAAAAATGTATATATACGATATATACATTATATCAACTATATACACACTTGTCAAGTACTTTTTCAAAAAAAATCCCCCGCACTGCCTTTTTCCGGCAGTACGGGGAATTTCAGTATCAGAAATGTATATCCACAGCATCGGGATAGTAGTTCTCTATTATCTTGCACTCACCTGTTGCAAAGTCAAGCTCTGCCACGAGAAGTGTGTGTGTGAGTTCAGTCTCACGGTCAAGGACTGTCACTCTCATGCGGTACTTGCGTCCCTGGAAGTAGGGGAATAAATCAGTTACAGTGCCGCTCGGCATATCGTACTCAGCACCTGCTACTCCGCCCTCATAGCCGTCATACTGGTCAGCACCGGGATATGAGGCAGCAAGGTTCTTCGTGTCATAGCCTACACAGAATGTCCTGTTGGTATCAGGGAATGCTCCGTATTCTACCAGCTTGTCAAAGTCGATATCTGTATAAAGCTGAGGCGCATTGTCTATGATATAACCGTTGTGTGCTGCGTAGAATGTGTAGTCGGGAGTTATCCAGTTGTACTGGCTGTAGCTGGCCTCAACACTGCTGTCAGCGCCGTTTGAGCTGTCGTAAAGTGTATTGAGGTTTCCGGCACTGTCAAGTTCAAATATCCTTGTATACATATTCTTTCCGCCTGATCTTATAAGTCCGTGCTCAGGGCATATCTGAGCTGCGCCGTAGAATCCCCAGGCTTCGGGACTGATGTCAACGTACTCATAGCCGTTGTATGCAAAGATGTATGTTTCATTTGCTGCATTGTTCTCACAGCCTATTATAAGCTCCGGAACTCCGTCGCCGTTAATGTCGGTGAGGTCATAGCCGATGTTCATATGTGCTGTGTCATAGCGTGATGTGAACTCCGCTGTACGCTCTATAGCAGCACTGCTGTACGCTGCGGTATCACCGGAGGACGAACTGCTTGCTGCTGTAGTCTCCTGTGTCTGTGCAGATGTGCCCGTATCTGCTGATGTTGCAGCATTTTCTGCGGACGTTCCGGAAACTTCGGCAGTTCCGGAAGTGGTGATGCTTGTGTGTGTTGTAACTGTCGCTGTGCTGTCGATGCTCACTGATGTTACAGCGGCCGGCTGGATGACCTCAGAAGGTCCGTTTATGACCTCGCTGCTGCGGCCTGTCTTTTTGGACAGAAGAGCCGCTGTGCCAACACCTATTACGAGTACTGCACAAGCGGCTGCGGCAACTACTCTTCCTATCATTATCCTGCGTGTGTAACGCTCAACTCCGCTTACCTGGTCCTGTGCGTTTTCTTCTGCTGCACCGGAGACTGTGTAGTTCTCCTTCATCATATCAAGTTTATTCCTGCTCATTTTATACATCCGTTCCTTTTCCTTTTTTGTTAGTACTGGACGGGAAGCAAGGCTGTCTACGATGTTTTCGCCGGCATTTGCGAGTATATCGAGTTCATTCTTCTTTTTCATGATATTACCTCCTCACAGTGTTATACCTGCGGCTTCGAGCAGCTGCCGGAGCTTTTCCATAGCTCTCTTGCACCTCATCCTTACGGCTGAGGCCTTCATGGACAGCAGCTCTGCTATATCGCCTGATGTTCGGTCATAGTAGTACTTCTGGATGATTATAGTGGAATCCGGTTCTCCCAGCTCCGCTATCTTGCTCATGACTATCCGCTGGACCTCAGCCCTTTCGGTATCTGAGACCAGGTCCTCATCTGAACCTATCCTTCCAAGTGTCTCATCATCCTGCTCAGTGTAATGCTTTGAACGGCTGATGAGTCTGTGATAGAGATTTATGGCTTTTCTGCTGGCTACTGTATTTATGTAGCCCTTCATATCGCCCTGAAATCCGCTGCCGGTATCGTAACTGAAATAGATATCGGCAAAAACATCGCTTACGCACTCTTCTATGTCCTCGGCTGCGGCTATCCTGCATACTTTATTGTAGACTATTTCATATACATAGTTACAATACTGCTCAAACAGCTTTTTGTAGGCCTTGTCCGGTGACCTGTCATACAGTGCACTGTATTCTGTACCAGTCATATATTCCTCCCTGTGTTGTGAAAGATCTCCATGGAACTGCTTTCATATATATCATTCATACCATAAAACGATAGTGTCACAAAAAGGGACGAAAAAATTTTTTCGTCCCTGAAAACTCATATATAAGCGTTCTTTTTCAGCAAAGCGGTTATGGTCCTGCCGATTATGGCAAGGTAATTTATGTCCGATACCGCCCACTTCTTGAAACGTCCTATGTAGCAGAAGGATATCATTCCCTTGATGATACTGTCCTCTGTCATCAGATACTGTACGGCTCCGCCGATATTCTGCTCCTTCAGCATTGAAAGTGCATTATCGTCACGGCCTTCAAGCTCGTTCACGTTATCTATGACGAAAATGCCGTCGCCGGAAAAACGTTCTGTATAACGGTTTCCCAGAAGATACTGTGCGTGGCGGGACTGTGCGTTTCCGCAGCTCAGGATAAGTCCCATGTCGTTGCCGGCAAATATACATATATCATCTATGGCAAACCGTGTCCTTATCTGTTCAAGGAGCACGGAAATGTCCGGGATGCGTCCCAGTACAAGGCTTTCCGCAATCTGTCCAACGAAGCTGAGCTTTTCACTTGCATCGTCCTTTGAACTGAGAAAAACTATCTTGTTCTCAACGTCCTTCTCCACCGGGCCGTGCTTGTTTATATCATATATAACGTACCTGTTCTGTCCCTTCTGCTGGGCTATATACAGCGCCTTGTCAGCCTGCATGAAGAGCTCGTCATAATCCGTGCTGTCAACGGGATAGGTGGAAACTCCCATTGAACAGGTCAGGCGGAAGTTCTCGAACCGGTCTGCAAAGGCATACTCGGTGTTGGTCCTTATGGCACGGAGTATGCCACGGAGGTCCTCCTCATCTCTGGTGTCCTCAAGGACTATCAGGAATCCGCCTCCGCTTATACGGCCTGCCACGCCTCTGGTGCCTATCTCATTCTTAACTATACCGGCTATGGTATATATGACCTCATCACCGAAAAGATGTCCGTAGCTGCTGTTTATCTCTGTGAAGTTGTCGATGTCCAGAATGACCAGATTGATGTTGCAGGAAGGCCTGCCTGAAAGGAGCTCTGTTGCAAAGGAGGTCACTGCACGTTTATTAAGAAGTCCGGAAAGTGAGTCCTTGTTTGCTTCAAGTGCCAGATTGACGTCCTTGCTCTTCTGACGGGAGCTCACCACTGATATTACTCCCGTGACCTTTCTGTCCTCCGGGTCATCGTAACGGGTGAT
>CACWPR010000006.1 GCA_902762855.1 Ruminococcus flavefaciens | reverse complement strand
GCCAGCGCCAGCGCACTGGTCATAAATATGATCATCAGCGCCAGTACTGAGACAACTGTAAACAGTACAGAACCCTTCAAGGTCCTCTTTTTCTCAGTTTTCATTTCTTTCTTTAACCGCCTTTCTGGTTATTTTTCTCAATAACTGCTACGGATAGTGCGGATCATTCTACGTCTGGCTTAGGCATATTGTAGATAGAATAGAGCTGAATTACTAAATCTGCGTCGATTATTGTGTCCATATCGATCTTCTGAGCCTTCTTCTCATCGTTCTGAGCCTGATTTGCTGCGGCTGCTGCGGGCTGCTGACCCTGCTGGTTTTCCTCATCATTCTTGGCTGAACGCTCGAATCCGAAAGCTGAAACGATAACTGCTTCGTCGTAATTGTAGATCTCATCGAGATATTTCCATACGTTTTCCTTTGTACCAGTTATGCTGATACCGTATCTTGTGGACATTACTGTCTCTACTGCTCTGCCTGCGATAAGGTCAGACTCTTCTCTCTCTGCATTTACCTGATCGAGGAGGCTGCCGTTGATGTCTGCGCTCTCACGAAGTGATGTTGCTACTTCTGAGTAGGGCTTGTAGTAGTAGCTGAGTGCTCCTGCTGCAATGTCATCAACTTTCAGTTCTGTGATCCTTACTTCGCACTTGTTGGCGAATTCCTGCATGAACTTATCAAGGAGTGTGGTCTGGTCGATGTCTGTCTTTGTAACAAATATCTTTCCACGGTCCTCTGCCTTCTTGTGTACTTCTTCAATGTCTTCCTGAAGGGGCTTGATAGTTGCGATACGATTCTCAATCTGAGTCTTTTCATCCTCTACAACTGTGAGCTTATCCTTGTTGTCAGCGATAGCTGCTCTCTTAGGCTTGATAAGCGCCACGAAACCGGCTATAAGTATAAGTGCTGCTAAAAATATAGCAAGTATGACTTTGTCTCTGTAGGTTAATTTCATTTCAACTCATCCTCCCTTACTTGGCCTCGTCAGCATTCTTATCTGCTAACAGGTCTGATGCTGCGCTGTTCTCGCCTTCAAGTTCGATAGACAGTGAGAGTTTGAGCATATCCTTAGACTCAGTCTTGGCATTTTCGCCCTCTCCCTCTGTTTTCGCTTCTGTGGCCACACTGTATCCGGTATATACTACCTTTCTGTAGACACTCTTTCCGCCGTCCTTAGCATCAAGGATAGCCTCAGCATAATCAGCCGGGAACTTCTGAGCCATGTCTTCTGTTGCAAGGATGTCGATATCGATAGACAGAGTACCGTTGCTGTACTCGTGGTATGTGATAACACCGGTATCCTCTATATCCTGCTCTGTAAGTCCGTCCTTCATAGCTACATCTGTTGCTATCGCTGCAAGCATATCGAACTTCTTTCCGAGGATGACAGGCTGTGAGTCGTATGCAACTCTTGTGTTGTTTACTCTTGTGAAGTAGGAATCTACCTGAGCCTTCTTAGCCTCAAGGCTGTCTACCTGAGCCAGCTTAGCCTTTGTATCACCGCTGTCGATATAGTCCTGGCACTCCTTGATATCGTTCTCAAGGCTCTTGTTCTTGATAGCAAAGCCTGCGTAGCATATGCCGACGATGAGTATGGATGCTGCAAGAGCTCCGAGGAGAACTATGTTTCCTGAGTTGTCGTTCTTTACCTTGCTTCTTACGATAGAGCCCAGGTCAGTTTCGAGAAGGTTGATCTTCTCAGTGTCCTTGTTTCTCTTGAACATAGCGCCGATAGCGTTGGCGTACAGTGAGAATTCAAGGTTCTCGTGACCGTGGATCTGGGGAGGTACGTTGATGAGGCTGGTCTTGAGGTCGAGTTTTTCGAGCTCATCTGTCAGTCTTACGTACTCGTGAGTATCGCCGTAGAAGATAACGTTCTCGATTGACTCTCCTGTATTGCGGCTTCTGTGGAACTGGAGCATACGGAAGATGTTCTCGTTGACTGCCTCGAATACATAGTCATCTGAGTAGCCGTAGTCTGCTGCGTCGATAGATGCGAAACGTGAGAATGAAAGTGATCCCTGCTCATAGAGGTTGAGGGATATGAAGTTGTTGTCGATCTGTACAGCAAGCAGAGGCATCTTGGACTTGATCTTGGTATCTGCAAGAAGTACCTTTGTGATACAGTTGCATCCGATCATTACTGATCTGAGTGAGATACCGAGGAGCTTGAATACTTCTCTGTAGCTGTTTACGATCTCGTAAGGGCAGGCTGTAGCGAGGATCCTGTATGCAGGCTCGCCGTCCTGCTGCTCTGCGTCGCCTACTATGATGTATGATACGCTGTAGGAGTCGTCCAGATTGAGCTCTGCCTGCATCTGCTGCTTAACTACCTTCTGGAGGTCCTGGTTCTTTACCTTTGCGACATTCATTTCCTTGAATATCGTAAGGTTGGAGGAGATCGATACGATAGCCTCCTTATCGGGCATCTTGTTCTTCTTCAGAACGCCGTTGATGAGTGTTGCCACATTGGG
The DNA here is from genome assembly GCA_902762855.1 of Ruminococcus flavefaciens. Taxonomy (GTDB): domain Bacteria; phylum Bacillota; class Clostridia; order Oscillospirales; family Ruminococcaceae; genus Ruminococcus; species Ruminococcus flavefaciens_V. The sequence continues at coordinate 42,687 of CACWPR010000006.1, read as the reverse complement.
GACATCCTTTACGTGGCCGTTTACGATGAGGTTTTCTTCAACGTTAAGAGTTGCAGCGGAGCTGATCTTGATCTTTCCGTTGCTTTCTGTTCCCTTAACGACACGTATATTTCTATCGGTAATATCAAATGAAAGCATTTATCTTTCCACCTTTCCGTATTATTCGTTTTCGATACTCTCGAATGAGCCGTAGAGTGCGGGGTAAATACCACATACTACAAGTCCTATGATAACACCCATGAAGATGAGGAGGATAGGCTCTACCATGCTTACGAGACGCTGTACAGCAGCCTCGGATTCATCCTCATAGTAATCAGAGGTCTTCTCAAGGATGGAGTCCAGGGCACCTGATTCCTCACCAACGTAGAGAACTGAGGTGAACATAGGCTCGAAGATGTCAGTTCTTGTGATCGCTGCTGAGATCGATTCACCCTGTTTTACTTCGTCAACAACATCGAGGAACTTCTCGTCGATGTAGGAGTTGCCGAGTATCTTTGATGCTCTTTCAAGGCTCTCTACCATGGGGATACCGCTGGAGTAGAGAGATGAGAGTGTACGTGCGAAACGGCCGGTGTATACCTTTGTGATAAGGGGACCGAATCCGGGACCCTTAACAAGGAGCCTGTCGACTTTCAGTCGGAAGCTGGGCACCTTCAGAGCATATCTGATGCCGAAGAATGCTACTACCACAAATGCGATGAGGAAGTACCACTTGGTCTTGAGGAAGTCACTTATTGCCTTCATGACCTTTGTCAGGGCCGGCATGGTCGACGGATCCTCATACATGTCAAGGAAGGTCGGCATGATGAATGTGAAGAGGAAGATAACGATAACAACGCAGAGTACAAGGAGGATGATAGGGTATATCATAGCGCCCTTGATAGTGTTCTTCAGTTTATTTTCCTTTGCGTAATGGTCGGACATTCGCTGCATGATTATATCCAGCGAACCACTGCTCTCTCCTGCGCCTACCATTGAGATCAGGAAGTCCGGGAATGAGCCCTCGTGCATCTCAAGAGCTGAGGAGAAGGATTCACCCTTCTGAACGTTCTCATAGATGTCCAGCCAGATAGCTCTTGCTTTTTCATTCTCCTGCTCTTTGCAGAGAATGTCGATAGATTTTACAAGTGTCAGACCGGAAGTAAGCATAGCGCTGAGCTGTCGGCAGCAGAATGCCAGTTCCTTGGTGTTGAACTTGTACAATGATTTTGACTCACTTGAATCGCTTTCCTTGTAATCTTTGACGTACAAGCCTTTTTCCTTGATCTTCTTTAAGAAATCCTGCTCGTCTTCCGCATTGATCACACCCTTGACCTGCTGGTTTTTAGCGTCCTGGGCAACATAGGAAAAACTCTTCATGAAACCACCTCCATAAATTATGCTTTTGCAGTTCGTTCACACTGTCTTAATAATAACAATTATAACATTTTAAAAGTTACTTTTCAATCGCTTTTTTGACATAAATAATCAGCCGTTTTTTATTAATAATCACCAACTTCTATACCATCGGTAATATCAGGAAAGGGCACCGGCATTTTTTCTACAAATGTCAAAATTCAAGACAGCACAATAGGAGCATTGATGTCCCAATGCCGCCATTGTTAAACTTATACAAATATTATATCACACTCAACTTGAAATTGCAACATTTAAGTGCAGATTTTTCCGTTTTTTTAAAGAATCGTTAACTCATGCAAATCATATATATTGATTTTAGGCATTTTGCCGTAACTGCCAAAATAATGCTCTCCCTATAGTCACATTTTTGCTAAATTATTACCGGCTTTTCCGGCATATCTTCCACCTTCCGGACATAAAAAAAAGCAGCCGCTATGCAAGCGGCTGCCACGGCTCATGACCGTTCAGACTATCCTCCTTTTTAAATAGTATATCTCATATACCTTCTGCTCCTTGCTGTAGGCCTTCTTTATCTCCTGCCCGTTGTACCACAGAGCTGATGCCGTCCTTCCGTTGGTCCGCAGCCGGGAGAACTTCGCCTGGACTATGGTCTCCAGCAATGCCAGCCACGGATACCCGCTGTTGACCTCCGGCCCATAGCAGGACATCATGTTCTCCGGGAACGGGTTTGTCATTATGGACGTTATTTCCGGGACATCCTGTACCGCCGGGTACTCCCCTTCCATGCTCACCTGCATCATATACTGACAGCAGGGCGGCGTCAGGCCGGTAGATGACCGCTCACTGAGCTGAGGTATGCAGGGATAACCTCCGTTTCTCCCCTCTATTATCTCAAAACTCATCAGCCTTCACCGCCTCCGCAGGAGAATCCTATTGACCTGAGATAGACAGGGTCCTTGCACTGGGCTGTTGTGAGCCTGTCAAAGTTGCCGAGACTGCCAACTCTGGGTATGAGCTGGCCGCTGCCTAAGAGCTCACCGTCGTAAAATCCCTTGGTTATGTTGTTTGCGCTCCAGAACATATTGCCGAAGTTGACTGCATCCACCGCTACATAGCAGTTTGAAGTGCTGCATCCTTCGTCAGAAAAGAAGAATCTCTGGCCTCTGTCTCCGCTGTTATCGGTGCTCAGCGAGCCTGAAAGCCATGAGTCCGACATGGCAGTTCCGGAAAGCAGTGCGGTATAGGTCTCCGAGGAATCCGCTCCGCCTCTGTACTTGTTGTTCAGCATGAGCTGGGACCTGACAAAAGTGCCGCCCTTTATAACGTGGAAATGGGAGCTGTAGTGTCCCTCCAGCGCATATGTGCAGAGCTCGCTGCTGACAGTTATGCCGTCGCCGTGAAGGATACAGTTCGTGTAGTCATGCCATGAGTCCCCGCTTATGCGGCTGGTCACCATGGACACGGCACATCTGTACATCTTTATCTCAGCCGATACCTCAGCGCTGCTCCCGAAAAGGTTGACCGAGGTACCGGTCAGGACGATGTTCTCAAGGAAAACGTCGCTGATATTTATGTCCCCGGACACCATTACATCGAAGGCATACACTATGCTGTCACCGGACACGCTGTAGACGTTCCTTATCTTGTGACCGCAGCCGTCAAATGACGAGCAGTTCAGCGGTATGGGCTGAAAATGCTCAGCCCAGGGTGTGCCGTTAAGGTCGATGTCCGCTCCGAGCTGACAGTACTTCCCCTGACCTCCGGCCGTCTCCATGGCATAGAGGTCCTCTGCTGTCATTATTACAAAAGGGTCCCCTGCTGTTCCTGTTCCTCTCATCACTCATCCTCCTCGATTATTACGTAAAGTGAATTCTGCTTGTGTACCGTCCGGTCATACTCCTCCTGCGTCATGGGTATGACCTCCGGACGGGCAAGATATGTAGCTGTATCAGCCTCTATCTGGTCAAGACGTGCCTCTACTGCTTCCAGGTCGAAGGCATCTATCTCCTCCTGAATGGACTCCAGTCCTGCGGCGGCAGCTTCATTTATCTGACTGATGAGCTGCTCCGCTGTCTCCGGCAGAGGGCCGTTCCTGCCGTTCGGTACGGGGAGCACGTTCACCGGCTGCATGGAATACTTCACTATGTGGTCCTCGGAGCCGTACTCCTCCGAGGCTCTCAGACTCAGACGAAGCTGGCCTGAATTCAGGGTGAAGTCCTCCGAGACGTTCCAGGTGAGCCTTATCTTGTCCTCGCCTATCTCCTTTGACAAAGCCTGTACGGCCTGCCAGCCCTCCGACGTCACTCCTGACATTATGAAGGCACAGCCTGCAAGGTCGATCCCGCTGTAGACCCTGTCCACCACAAAAACGATAGTGTCCGCAAAACGCTCGCCCTGTATGAACAGTTCCCCGAAATCGTATGTCGGGATGTTCTTTCCCTTGGCATATATCTCCATTTTTTCCTCCTTCCGGTGACTTCCGTCACCTGTGAGAGCTCCGCAGTACTCTCTATAAGGGGGCAGAAAAATAGACCTATTCAACGGAAAACCATTGAACAGGTCCAAAAATAAACAAATTAAATTAAGGAAGAAATTATATGAAAAAAACTAAGTAGATGTCAGTTGTTCCATACGTCAGGCTCTTCAGGTCTGATGTACTCTGTGCTGTCAAGGTAGTAATCAGTGTGAGGAGGCTGGTTGTAGCCGTTGTTCTGTGCTGCTACCTGTACTCTGTACTGTGTATTCTGCATGAGTGTGTAGATGTTGTATTTTGAACTGTAAGTAGTTGTGAACACTCTCAGTCCTGTGCCGTCGCTCTTGGGGAATATCATTTCCTCTCTCCAGTCGCCCAGGAGGTCGCAGGTGATGCAGGCGTTGGACTTGGATGCGTTGTTGTAGTTTACTCCGTCGCCGGTGAATACTCTTCCCTTGCCGTACTGGTCAGCCATTGTTCTGTCAAGTACTGCTCTTTCAAGGACGTCAGTCCAGTATACTACTGAGTTCTGGCCCCACTTGGTGATATTGGACCAGTCACATACCTTCTCGTGGCTGCCTGTTGCGGAATATACTACAGAATTGTGTGAGCCTACCATTTCAGCTCCGCCGTTGCCGGTCACGAGGTTGTCAGCTACGCATCTTCCGGTATCGCCTCCGGCTGTCTCTCTGAAGAGGACCTTGCCTGTGCCTGCTGCACGGAGGATAGTTCCGAAGTTTACTGCTGTGCCGTTGGGGTGTACCTCATCTTCAAGGCACTGGAATATCTCAATGCCTGCATTTGCCGGGTCGAAGTCTCCGATGTGGATAGCGTCGCCGTGTGCAAGGCTTGTGGTGTAGAGGAGCTGTCCGTTGTCGTCAACTACTGCTGAGCCCACAACTACTTCGTCCTTGCCGTCCTGGTCAACGTCTGCACCGAGGATGTGGTGGTTTCCGTCGCCGTAGCCTGCTGTGCTCTTGTTATTTCCTGTGTCGTATGCCCACTTCTCAACGAGCTTTCCGCCGGATACGCCGTAGGCTGTTATTGCTGAACGTGTATAGTAGCCTCTTCCGAAGCAGGCATAGGGGTTCACACCGTCAAGGTATGCAACGCAGGCTGTGAAACGGTCAACTCTGTTGCCGTAGGTGTCTCCCCAGTCGCCTACTGTGCCTCTTCCGGGCTTGTAGTTCTGGGTGTCGAGAGCCTTTCCTGTAGCTCCGTCGAAGAGAGTGATGTACTCGTTTCCGGTGAGGATACGTCCTGCTGTGGAGCGGTAATCCTTGGAGCCGTCTCCGATGACATTTCCCTGGCCGTCAACTGTGCCGTCAGAGGTCTTGCATATCATCTCGCACTTGTTGTCGCCGTCGAAGTCATATACCATGAACTGTGTATAGTGTGCGCCGGCACGGATATTCTTTCCGAGGTCTACACGCCATACGAAGGTACCGTCAAGACGGTAGCAGTCGATGTATACGTTTCCGGTATAGCCGTCCTTGGAGTTATCCTGTGAATTTGAGGGGTCCCACTTTACGAATATCTCGTACTGTCCGTCGCCGTCGATGTCGCCTACGGAGCAGTCGTTAGCGGCATATGTGCAGGCAGTGCCGTCGGGCATGGTGAGACCTGCGGGAGTTTTCAGCGGTATATCAAAGTAAGCTCCGCTCTGTCCTGAATTCCTGTTGGGGAAGTTGGTGGAGAACTGTGCAAACTCTGTACACTCACCGTTAACGTAGGTGTCGATAGTATAGGAATCGGTAGCAAGACCGTCCTTGTCAAGGTAGTTGGAAGCCTGGTCCATGGTGAATGTGCCCAGGAGAGTGTGGTCCGTATCGCTTCTTATCCTCCAGAGGTCGAAGGTGGTATTCTCGTTGTCTGTAGCGAGCTGTCTCCAGCTTACCAGGACTCCGCTGCCGGTATATGCGGCTGATACGCCTCTGTTGAGGTTCTCTACTCTCTTGCCCTGGGTAGCCTTTGCTGTGGGAGCTGCCTGGCCGGTCTGTGAGAGCTCGATGTACTCCATATTCGGGCCGCCGTTGCTGGTGGTGGAGTATGCCTTCAGTGTATTCTTTCCGGCATTGAGGTGAACTACTGCTGTAGTATCTGTCCATGTGGTCCATGAGCCGGATGAGCCGAAGTCAACATACTGACCGTGTACACGGTCGCCGTTAGTGATGAGCTTTATCTGACGGTTCACGTCTGTTCCGTTTGCAAAGCGGAAGTCAACAAGGTAGTTGCCCTCTGCGGGAGCATTGACAGTCCATTCGATGTAGCTGCCTATGCAGTTCTCAACGTTGACGTAAGGCTTCTCCTCGCTTGCCTGGTTAGTGGACTCCTCTATGCCCTTGAGGAACTGTGCCTCAACAGCATAGTAGCGCTCTGTAACTGCGGGCTGAACGGGCTCCTTGTCAGTCTTTGTGAGCTCGATATAGTCTATATTCGGGCCGCCGGCAGCAGTGCTGGACACGGCCTTTATGGTATTTGTTCCTGCTGTGAGGGGAAGTACTATAGTACTGTCACTCCATGTGGTGAAGTCTCCGGTAGACGGGAATGAGATGTAGTAAGCATCAGACGAGCCGTTGATGATGACCTGCATGGTGCGGTCGTCATCCTTGCCGTGGGCATAGCGGAAGTCTATCTCATAGTTTCCGGACTCAGCCACTTCCACTGTCCACTCGATAGAGCTGCCGACCATGTTGTCAACGTTGGCATAGCCGTCAGGGCTCTCGTAGCCTGCGTTGGTAGTTTCGTTCGCAACTCCGCTGACTACTGTTGCGTTGGACGCATAGTACTTGTTCTGGGCAGTAGTCGTGGTGGTAGTTGTTGTGGTCTCTGTAGTTGTTGAAGTAGTCGTGGTCGTGGTAGTAGTGGTAGTAGTGTCAGAGGTGGTAGTGGTAGTATCATACGCCTCTCTTTCCACCTTTTCGTCCAGCATATTTATGCAGCGGTATATCTCGGATAAAGGGTCGATGCTTATTTCCATGCCGTCATTTTCAAGGATAATATCATGTCTGCCTGCTGTGAGCCCGACTATTGCGATAGCTTCCTTCTCGCTGTCAGAAGCAGTGAACTCAACAGGGACATAATAGGGCTCGTTGTCAACGATGAGCCTGAGCTCTCTTGTCTGAGAAAGTCCGCTGTACTTGAAGCGGAACTTGTAGTGGCCGTCCTCAGGAGCGCTGTACTCAAAGCGCTGTGAGCCGCCGGTGGCTGCCATAGTGCCTACTCTGTCAACAGAGCCGTTTACAGGCACGTACTCGCCTGCGTGTATATCCTTCTTTGGGATAGAGAGCCACATCATGATGCTGACAACATCTGACATATCTATATTTCCGTCCGGGTTTACGTCAGCAGCCTGCTTGTCTGTGCCCTGGAAATCGTGGAGTTCCAGGAGGTGGTGCTGTATTTTCAGTGCATCCATGCCGGACACGCCGTCGTTGTTGAAGCAGTCGCCTCTGAGGTAATAGTCGCCGGAAGCGGCGGTATTTTCAGCGGCTGTTACAGAATAAACCGGAACAGCAGAGGACATGGCAATAGCAGCACAGGCTGCAAAAGCCGTGCCACGTCTGAATTTTTTCTTCATTTTAAACTCCTCCTTGAAAGGGTCAGTTAACGTTCATCGAAATTAATGTACACAAGCCTAATTATGTAACATATCTTAGTAAATAACATTATATCAAAAAAATGACTGTTTGTCAAGTATTATTGGTACATTTCCGAAAAAAACACAAAAGGTCAAATCCGCCGTACTATATGTCAGTTGTTAATTAGTTATATATTTTCGCTTCAAGCAGACAAAAAGGAACGCCGCAGCTCTCCTGCGGCGCCCCGTTATTTTATTATTCGATGCCGGAAACTGTGAAGTTTACTTCAACTGTCTTCCATGTTGCAAAGTCTGCTGTATCTACAATGCAGGGTGAGTATGCTGCTGCTGCATCTGTAGGCTGACCGTCAACTACCAGTGCACCCTCTGTTGATACTGCATCCTCAGGGAGCTTGTCTACCCAGCCGTTGTAGATGTTGGAGCGGAGCTCCTTGCCGTCGTCAGAGGATGTGTAGTTCTTTGCTGTCATCTCTATCTCCTTGCCGTCAACTACGATGGAGTCGATAGTGAGTACTGCGTCAGGGAACAGTGTCTTGCCGTCCTTTATCATAAGAGCGGAGAACATAAGTCCTGAGGGAACTGCACTGTCATCTGTGGGGTCTCCTGTGGTGTCCATACGGAAGCCGTTTGTATCGGCTGTTACGCTTACTGTGTAGCTGCCGTTGCCTGTTATCGGAACAACACCGGCATTGTAGGAGAGCATTGTCTGTGCTGGGTTGGTGTTGTCGCCCCAGTACTGTATCCAGCCCTGCTGCTCGTTAATAGCAAGATAAGCATCACCGGACTCAGCAGCGATAGATTCCTCTATCTCAGCGTCGTCAACTGCTGCTGTAGGCGGGTCTGTGGGAGCGTCTGTAGCTTTATCAGCCTCAGTTGTATCAGCCTCTGTTGTATCAGCCTCTGTAGCTGCTGTTGTGGCCTCGGATGAGGACTCGCTGGAGGAGCTCTCGTCTCCGCAGGATGCCATAGCTCCGCACATCATAGCTGATGCGAGAAGAGCTGCAAAAATTCTCTTGTTAAGCATAATAATTACCTCTTTCTGTAAGATAGCAGACAGCCGTAAGCTGTCAGGTCCATGAAACACCGGCTTTGAGAGGGTCCGGATGTTTCCTGTTACTTAAATAATACACAATTTCACTGATAATTTCAAGATGCTTTATAAACAAACTTTATCAGTGCTTAATATGAGATTTGTACAAAATTGCCGGAAATAATAACGAAATTGCTGTTTTTGTAAACGTTCTGTTGCAAATGAAGGACTATATTGCTCACGAAAGCTCGAACATACCTGTATAGAGCTGGTAGTACTTTCCCCTCTTTTCGATGAGCTGGGCATGGCTGCCTCTCTCGATTATCTTTCCGTGCTCCAGTACCATTATCGCATGGGAATTGCGGACTGTGGAGAGCCTGTGAGCTATCACGAATACCGTCCTTCCCTCCATGAGGGAGTCCATTCCCTTCTCTATCATTGCCTCGGTACGGGTGTCGATAGAGCTGGTGGCCTCGTCAAGGATGAGCACCGGCGGGTCTGCAACTGCGGCTCTGGCTATAGCCAGGAGCTGGCGCTGTCCCTGTGACAGGTTGGCTCCGTCTGCTGTGAGCATTGTGTCGTAGCCGTTCTCAAGGTGCCTGATGAATCCGTCCGCATTGGCAAGTCTTGCGGCTGCGTAGACTTCCTCATCAGTGGCATCCAGCCGGCCGTAGCGGATGTTGTCCATGACCGTTCCCGTAAACAGGTGAGTGTCCTGGAGAACTATGGACTGGGACCTTCTCAGGTCCGACTTCCTTATCTTATTGATGTTTATGCCGTCGTACCTTATCTTGCCGTCAGGGACGTCATAGAACCGGTTGATGAGGTTGGTTATCGTAGTCTTTCCGGCGCCGGTGGAGCCTACAAAGGCTATCTTCTGACCCGGCTCCGCATAAAGAGTGATGCCGTTGAGGACTGTCTTTTCCGGCTCATAGCCGAAGTACACATCGTCGAACTCCACTCGTCCGCGGACCTTGGTGTAGGTAACTGTGCCGTCGGCCTTGTGGGGATGTCTCCATGCCCAGCAGCCTGTGCGCTCATCAGTCTCAGTGAGCTGTCCGTCGGGACCCTCCTTGGCTCTTACAAGGGTGACATAGCCGTTGTCCTCCTCCGGCTCCTCGTCTATCACACGGAATATCCTTTCGGCTCCGGCAAGGGCGGTGAGCACGGAGTTGAGCTGCTGTGACACCTGTGTTATAGGCTGTGAGAACTGTCTGGTGAATTGCAGGTAGGACACTACGGTACCTACTGTCATGCTGCCTATGCCCTTTGCCACCATTATTCCTCCGGCGATAGCTGTGGCTGCGTAGTGGATGTAGGAGAGGTTGTTCATGACCGGCATGAGAATGTTGGCAAAGGTATTCGCTCTGGTAGCTGCGGTGCAGAGCTCCTCGTTGAGCTTGTCGAACTCGGCGCAGGCCTCGTCCTCGTGAGTGAACACCTTGACTACCTTCTGGCCGTCTATCATTTCCTCTATATAGCCGTTTACTGCACCTATAGCCTTCTGCTGTGCCATGAAGCCCTTTCCGCTGCGGGAGCCTATGGCTCCTATGACCTTGACTATTATGAACAGCATCGCTATGACTATTACGGTGAGCCTCCAGCTATATATGACCATTGCTGTGAAAACTCCCACTATGGTTATGGCGGAGCCTATGAACTGGGCTACACTGTTGCTGAGCATCTCACGGATAGCGTCGGTGTCGTTGGTGTAAAGGCTCATCAGCTCGCCGTGGGTATGCTTGTCAAAGTACCTTATGGGCAGGGACTCCATTTTTTTGAAGAGGTCGTTCCTTATACGCATAAGGGTGGTGGTGGATATTTTCAGCATCATGCGCTGATAGAACAGCGATGAGAGCGCTCCCAGCACGTATATCGCTGCCATGACTGTGAGTATGCCCAAATATCCGGACTTATCCCACTTGCCGTCAGTAAGGCTGCGCTCGATATTGTCGATAAGCGGCTTTAGCATATAGTTTCCGGCTATACCGGCTCCTGAGCTGAGGATTATGCCCAGCACCACGAATATCAGCTGCACTCCGAAGCCGTGCATATAACTGAATATCCGTTTGAGCGTCAGGAAGGTGTTCTCCGGCTTGGCAGAGGGACGCATATTTCTCGGAGGCATTATTCATCAGCTCCTTTCTGCTGGGAGTCGTATACCTCACGGTATATCCTGCTGGACTCCATGAGCTGCTCATGGGTGCCGATGTCGGTTATCTTTCCGGCATCCATGACTACTATCCTGTCCGCATCCTGTACTGAGGAGATGCGCTGTGCGATTATTATGGTGGTGGTGTCTGCCAGCTTTTCCCTGAAAGCCTTGCGGATGCTGCTGTCAGTTGCAGTGTCAACTGCGCTGGTGGAGTCGTCAAGAATTATTATCTTAGGCTTTTTCAGAAGCGCTCTGGCTATGCAGAGACGCTGCTTCTGTCCGCCGGATACGTTGACTCCTCCCTGTCCAAGGTCGGTGTCGTAGCCTGCCGGGAAACCCATTATGAAGTCGTGGGCACAGGCGGCCTTGCAGGCCTCCTCTATCTCCTGGTCAGTGGCTTCTGAGTCGCCCCAGCGGAGGTTCTCACGGATCGTTCCGGAGAAGAGCACGTTCTTCTGGAGCACCATTGCTACCTGGTCCCTGAGGGTGTCAAGGGAGTAGTCCCTGACGTCGTGTCCGCCTACCATTACTGTTCCGGCAGTGGTGTCATAAAGTCTCGGTATGAGCTGTACAAGGGAGCTCTTCGAGGAGCCTGTTCCGCCGATGATGCCGATAGTCTCTCCGGACTTTATGTCCAGGTCGATGTTGTCAAGCACAAGATTCTTCATGTCCCCGAAGTAGCTGAAGCTCACTCCACGGAAGCTGATGGAGCCGTCCTCCGGCTCCTGGGATGCTCCCTCCGGCGACTTCACTGAAGGCTCCTCCGCAAGGACCTCATATATCCTCTGCATGGAGGCTCTCGATACAACGAACATTATGAAAAGCATGGAGAGCATCATCAGCGACATGAGTATCTGGCTCACATACATGATGAAGCTGGAGAGCTGTCCGGTCTGGATGTCGCCCTTTACAGCCATATTTCCGCCGAACCACATTATGGCTACGATAGTTGCGTACATGACGAGCTGCATTATGGGCATATTCATGATGACCAGCTTTTCTGCAAAGACCTGCGCCCTCCTTACACTGTCAGTGCTTTCACAGAACCCCTTTATCTCGTACTCCTCACGGTTGAAGGCCTTGACTACCCTTATGCCGGTAAGGTTCTCCTGCACCTTCGAGTTCATGTGGTCATAGCGTCCGAGCATCTTCTCAAAACGGGGATGCGCCTTGGCGACTATAAGAAAGACTGCCGTTCCCAGTACAGGTATCGAGAAAAGAAATACCGTCGAGAGCCGTGGATTGGCATATACCGCCATGACAGTTGCGCTGATGAGCATTATAGGTGACCTGAATGCCGAGCGTATGAACATCATAAAGGCGTTCTGGACGTTGGTGACGTCGGTGGTCAGACGGGTGGTCAGCGAGGCTGTGGAGAACTTGTCAACGTTGGCAAAGGAAAAGTCCTGCACCTTCCTGAACATAGCGCTCCGGAGGTTCTTGGCAAATCCCATTGCCGCAACTGCGCTGAGCCTGCCGGCAATAGCTCCGAAAAACAGTGAGAGCAGTGCCATGCACACCATAAGTATGCCCATTTTCGTAACGTAGCCCACATCTCCGGCCTTGATGCCCTTGTCGATTATCCTTGCTGTCACAAGAGGTATAGTCACTTCCATGAGCACTTCGCCTATAATGGTCACAGGTGACAGTATGGCCTGTTTTTTGTAGTCCCCAACATGGGAGAATAGCGTCCTGTACATATAGCATCTCCTTTATCAAAATATAAGAAGTATTATACCACTTCCGGCATTTTTTGTCAAATAAATGACCGGCAGTCCATAAAAAGAGCGCCCCGGAGGACGCCCTTTAACGTTCATTATTTTATAAGCTCTTTACGCAGAAGTGCAAGGTCGAATGCATCGGTGATGCCGTCCTCGTACATATCTGTATCAGCTAATTTAACATCCTCTCCCAGGAGGAATCTCTGGAGGACTACTGCGTCTGCTATGTTCACACTGCCGTCTCCGTTGTAGTCGCCCCTTGCAGGCTCATCGGAGCCTATCTCATATACTGCGGTGAGGTTCACGTCCGCTGTCATCGGGATAGTTATGGTCTTTGAGGCTATCTGCTCATCGGTGAGCATTACTCCGCTGGCATCCCAGCACTTGAATTTGTAGCCTTCCTTCGGCTCGGCAGATACGGTTATGTCGTAGTCGCTGAAATACTGGCCGGTCCACTTGGTGAACTCATCCCCTAATGTGAGGGTGTTCACATGGATAGTTCCCTTTTCCGTCTGGTTGTTCACCGTAACACTGCGGAGCTCTCCCCTCATTTCAAGAGCCGACTTCAGATGCTGGTTGAGATACTGAGGACGCTCCTTCAGATAGCGGTCGATTATACTGTACTGCTCTGTCAGCTTGGAATCATAGCTCTGGCCGCCAAAAGGATTGGAGTTGTAGCCGTACCTCTTGAAGGTGTCTATTATCTGCTGGCGGAAATTGGTGATGTAGTAATTTACTGCGGCAGATGTCTTGTCAGAGGTGAAGTTGTAGTTCTCAAGGTCCATTACAGTACGCTCGAACTGTGCACGGAAGTCCTGATTTTTCAGAAGATTCGTGAACATCTTAGGCTCGCCGCTCGTGTAGGTGGCTATCCTGCTGAATGCATTTACGGAAACGCCTGTGGTATTGGAGTTCTCACCGTAAAGGGCTGAGCAGAACTCGGTGTCAAAGAGGAACATCCTCCACTTGCCGTCGGCATAGGGATTCGTCTCGTCAACTGTCATGGAGCGCCATACAGCAAAATTGTTCTGGGGCCAGTCGGCATTGTTCCAGTAGAGCTGTGCGGCGAAGTAGTCCATGTAGCTCTGGACGTCCACCTGACTGGTGAACCTCTCATAGTTTGCGGCATTGGTCATGTCGTTGTCGGAGCAGAACTTCACAAGCTCATCCCATGCGGCCTTATCCTGGTCAGTCCCCTCTTCAAGCTCGCCGTTCTTCACAATGGCGACGTCGTTCTTCTTGATGCCGTAGTGGGTGTTGATGTAGTCATCATTGACTCTTTCGATTATCTGGTATATGCCCCAGAATTCGCCGTCTATGAAAACCATGCACTCGCTGGTGGACTGGACTGCCATGTTCCTGTCGCTGACAAGAGACTGGTTTATAGAGTCACGGAAAAAGGCATCGGATATGTCGTTTCCGCCGTTTCTCAGTGTGATGCTGTCGAACTTGTCTATGACCTTGCCGTTTTTCTTCTTTGTGGCCTTGCCCTCGAAGAAGTCGTATTCAAGAGAGTCCTTGCCGTAGTCGGTGCGGGCATAGATGTTGAAGCTCTTCTGGGCTGCGGCTCTGGACGCAGCTCCCTTTATGCGTATGCCAACGTCCTGGCTGAGTACGCTCTTGCCGTTCTCGAAGAGCTCGAAGGTGGCAGGGCGCTCCCACTCACGGCCATGCTGGGTGTAGTTTGCAGCCATTTCCCAGGTGTTCACACGTCCGAAGCCTCCCCAGCCTCCCCAGCCTCCGCCGGTGTTCTGGTTCTCCTCGTCGAATATCTTTCCTTTTACGTAGATGCCTTTCTCGTAGTCAAAGAGGTTGTCAGGGTCGGTGACAAGAGAGACTACCTTCATATTTTTATAGTAGGAGCCGTTGGTCTTGCCGAGGAAGTAGGTCCTTGTTGCAACATTGCTGACTCTGCCCTGACTGTCGACCGCTACTGCCCGTACTATCATAGCCTTGTCTACGGTGCCTTCCGGGAGGTATGTGCCGTTGGCGCTGACGTCGTCACGCTGGCTGTAGACGTTGGGTTCGCTGGAGCGGTCGTAGATGCGGATAGCTCCGGTGTACTTCTCCGATGAAGTGTCCGGGTCGCTGCCGTCTGTGGTATAGTATACCGTCGTCCCCTCAGGAGCTGTTATACTGAGCTGGAATTCGCTGTCATAGAATCCGCTTTCAGCAGAGAATTCCGGGAGCCTTACTGCATTTGAGCCCTCCGGTGCGGCATTTGCGCTTCCGGGAGTACAGCTCAGTGTGTAGTACTCCCCGCTGCCGTCGGGGTACTGGCCGTATGAGGTATCAGCAGCCATGGACCCAAAGGTCATCTGGCTGACCTGATTTCCGGCAGCATCTGTCAGTGTGAGAGTCTCCCCTGATGTGGAAAGTCCGAAGGGAGCTATGGAAGTGTCTGCTACTCCTGCGGTGCCGTCGCAGAATACCGTGAGTCTCTGGCCGGCGCCTATGACTGTACCTGCCGGGAAGGTAAAGCGGTAGGGCTTGGTGTCCTTGTCAGTGAGTCCCCAGCCGCTTATGTCCACGGAGCTGCCGGAGCTGTTGTAGAGCTCCACCCAGTCGTAAAGACCTCCGTCGGGAGCCGGAAAAGTTGAGTTCTTAGGGCATACCTCATTTATGGAGATGCCCTCTCCGGCCGCAGCTGCGCCGGGGATAGCCGTGAATCCCGCATTGGCAAGGGTCAGTGCAAGCCCCATTATGCCTGCTGCGGAACGTCTGAAAAAGTTCTTCATAACATCCTCCGTTTTCAGTTCTCAGATGTACTCCCCCGTTCCCCGTTCTGCGGTCACAGCACGATAATGCTATCTGCCGCCAGCTCAGGATATTCATTTCTTTATTTATCTGTAATTCACATCTGATTCACTGTATTTTAACAATAGTATAACATTTCAACCGTTTCTTGTCAACAGAAAGCCTGTATTTCAGCAATTTTTGACCTGTTATTATTTTTTGGCAGGTCCGGAGCTTACATTTATTAATATGACCCTGCGGCACTTATGTGCAATAAAGTTACAGTTCCGGACTTCTGCTCAATGGAAAATATGGACAAAAAAGCCGATAACGATTTGTTATTTTCTCCCAAAAATTTGAAAATCGTATAATTTTTCAGGGGAATTTTAAAGAAAGTGTTGATTTTTTATTCCACTTAGGGTATAATATATGTGTATTTATTTATCCCGCAGCTTTTCAGGCTTCTTTGCTGAACACAGGGTCGGCCCCCTCTCTTATTTTCTTGGTACACAGGCCGTACTCGTCTCTGCGGGGGATTTGGGAAATCGGCGGCCGCAGCCGTAAAGCGGAACTCGCCAGTCTACGGTGAGGGATGGAGACTCTTATGGATATTACACTCGTAACATCTTCGTTCAACGATGAGGTACATGGCACAAGTGACGACAAAAAGACCGGATGCGGCATAAACCTGCTGAAACCGGAAAACATCACTAAGTACCGCAGAGGAAGTACCATGACCGATCTTAAAGAGATCACCTGTGATAAGTGCAAGGAAAAACTTGCAAAAATGATAATCAAAGCCGATAAAAAGGAAATGTCCCGTATCCTCAAGGAGGAAAAGGCAAGAGCTAAGCGTGGTATCGAGGACGAAGGTATCGTTCCTCTTGGAAATACCACCGCTAAGATAACTCAGTCGCCTGAGGAAAAGAGACGTGCCGAAGAGGCTGCAAGAGAGGCCGAGCGATTAGAGGCAGAACGTGCCGCACAGGCCGCAAGAGAAGCTGAGGAGGCCGCTAAGGCCGCCGCCGAGGAAGAGGCAAGAAAAGCAGCAGAAGAGGCTGAACGCCTCGCTGCTCAGAAAACTATCCCCGGTACCGCTGTCCCGATGGACGATGACCTCGCTGCATTCGCAATAAACGTTCCCCAGAAGGAAGAGCCGGAGCCTCCTAAGAATGACGCCGACGACTTCCTGGCTCAGTTCGCTATACAGAAGCCTGAGTCCGAGCCTGAGGACACTCCCGCTCCTGCCGTTCAGCCTGACGACTTCCTGGCTCAGTTCGCTATACCTACCCCAGGTCAGGAACCTGTACAGCAGACTCCCGCTTATGAGGAGCCGGACGAAATGGCTGACATCGCCACTAACGAACAGCCCTCTGACAGCGGCACTACATATTCCGGATATGAGACCGAGCCCGTAAGCAGCTACGCTAACGATTCCTCCGTCATCGACGTTGACGACAGCGAGCTCTCACCTGCTCAGAATCCATATATGGCTGCTCATAATCCTTATATGAGCCAGCAGAACCCATACATGAACGAGCCCTCCGGTTCATATGAGCCTCAGCCTTCATATGAGCATCAGCCGGTATACAACGCTACAAACCACTACGCTCCGCAGCCGGGATATGAAGTTCCTCCGGTTTACGAGCACCAGCTTCCCAATGAGGAACAGCCTAACGAGTGGGATATGGTCGCAAATCAGCTCTTCGGAGCAGGCGGTCAGACAGAAGTCCTTGGACAGACAGAAGTGCTTGGACAGACTGAGGTCCTCGGACAGACAGAAGTGCTCAGTGCTCCCAAGGCTCCTCCGGTGCCTGAGATGCCTGCCGCAATGGACGAACTGACGCTGACTCCTCCGGAGCCGGCAGCTCCCGTTATCGAGGACATCATCCCTGAAGTCCCTGAGATAACCGCTCCTCCTGTTGAGGACATCATCCCTGAGGTCCCTGAGATAACCGCTCCTCCCGTCGAGGACATCATCCCTGAGGTACCTGAGATAACCGCTCCTCCTGTTGAGGACATCATCCCTGAGGTACCTGAGATAACCGCTCCTCCTGTTGAGGACATCATCCCTGAGGTACCCGATATTGCAGCTTCTGCTGCCGCAGACATAAACACAGATATAGAAGAGGATTATGAGGCCGGCCCTGAGACTGTTCTCTCGGCTCCTGTCGAAAGCGATGAAGATGATATGAATAAATATAGATACAGTACTCCGATTTTCGCAGACGAATTAAGAAAACAGGCTGCTCAGGCAGCCGCTCCCGTTCAGCAGGCTGCTCCTGCACCTGCAGTTAACATCCCACAGGCTGCTCCTTTTGTTCAGCCTGCTGCTCCCGTACAGCCCAAGGCTCCTGCTCAGGCTGCACCTCAGGTGGCTCCTGCCGTTGCACAGCCACAGATAATCAGCGTTCCCCAGTTTGCCGGATATGACCAGAACGGCCAGCCGGTATATACATACATCCAGATGCAGATGACAGGCTTCGACCAGAACGGTCAGCCTATGTTCGCTCCACTGCCCGGCCAGCCCCTCCCTGTACCGCCTCAGGCTGCGGCTCCTGCCGCTGCTCCGGCAGCTCCCGTACAGCAGTCCGCTGCGGCTCCTCAGACAAGGATACCCAGAAAGCCCAAGGCTCCGGACCCGAACGCTCCCTATACTGCTCCTACTGCAAATATCTCCAAGATAGCTGCAAATCCCCACTCCAAGTCTACTTCACAGTCCTTCATCAACGCTATCGCAAGCTCCAAGGACTATGCTGACAAGAACCTTATAGAGACACAGGGCCTCAAGGCTAATTCTCCTATCCTGACCTCCGTTGAGGACGTTCTCTCCCAGATGGGCGACAATACGCTCAAGGAGGCTAATGCCAAGAAGGCTGCTCAGAAGAATGTCTCCGGATTCAGCGAGTACAAGGGACCCGCTTCCTCTGCTCCTTCACGTCCGGCTTCACGTTCAAGTATGCCCTCCGCTCCCGAAGAGAAGGACATCCGCTTTATGACCAAGGCCGAGCTCAAGGCTAAGAAAAAGCAGGACAAGATAGACGCTAAGTTCAAGAAGGATATGGCCAAGAGAGGTCTCTGATAAAGCGTCACACTATGCAACATCCCACGAAATGAGGTACTATCAATGTCATACGACGAGAAATACAGCCAGCTCAAGTCCAGAATGACCGAGGATAAGGCTGCAAATGAGGCTATGCTCCGCCAGGAGGTAGCTAAGTTCATCAGAGAGAACGACCGTGAAGGCGTTGACGCTGCCGGAGCTCTCATCATGGAGAATATGCCCGACGACAAGCGTGAGGAGATACTCCGTATCACCCATATCGACGGCGTGCGCCTGGATAAGATGTATGAGAACATCGATAAGCTCATCAGCGAAAAGAATTTCAATGAGGCTAAGGTCCTGGCTGAAAAGCTCTACAAGAAGATAACTGTCGAGTTCAAGGAGGGCGAGAAGGCTAAGTTCGTCTCCCTCCGCAACCCCTTCGAGGATAACCTCTATCAGGAGCTCTTCAAGCCCGAAAAGACTCTCAACCGCACTCCCTACGACTTCTGCCAGTATATCACTACTTACGCATACATACTCGTAGAGACCGGCGACCCTCTGGACGCTATACCGGTGCTCCAGATGGCCGAGTCCTTCAACCCCGTTGACGTCGGCCCAAAATTCGAGCTGGCCGAGGTATACAAGCTCCTCCACAACAAGTCAAAGCTCATCGAGGTAACACGAGAGACTATCAAAATAGCTTCCTCTCCTGTGGCTATCGCCCGCTGCTATGCAAACGTCGGCTACATCCTCACTGAGTTCACCGACTACGAGGACGCTGTCGTATTCTATACCGCAAGTGCTATGATGGCTCCAAACCCTGCTATCCCCCGTGAGATGCAGCACCTCGCTGACCTCAAAGGCTCTCCTGTAAGATATGCAGGCAGAGAAAAGATCGCCGAGGTCCTCAAGAAGTACGATATAAACTTCGGACCCGACCCACAGGTGATAGGAGTTGCCGCAAAAATGGCTTCATACTATCTTGCTGAGAAGGATATGTACAATGCGCTCCAGGCTATGAAAATAACCTACAATCTCACTCTCGATGAGAATATCAAGAAAATGATACTCAAATACGACCCCAAGGCAGCTATGCTGGTACCGCCCTCCGCTCAGAACGGCGAAGGCGCTCCCAACATCACTCAGACTGTCAACGAGGAGCCCGAAGAGTAATCTCAAAGGACGGCAATGTGCCGTCCTTTTATTTTTTTCAAAAAATATTGCTCAAACCATTGCAGTGACCGAAAAAATATGGTATAATAACACTGTATAACGCTATGAAAGGATCTGAGATAATGATTATTTTAGATGAACTCAGAGTCGAGATGACCGGTTACCGCAAGGAAATGACCGAGCTCGCCGACGTTCTCAATATAAAAGCCGCTCAGGACAGAGTCGCTGAACTGGGCCGGGAAACTGCTAAGGACGGCTTCTGGGACGACCTTGAAAACTCCCAGCAGGTACTCAAGGAGCAGAAGTCCCTTGAAAGGAAAATAGAAAAGTTCAATAAGCTCAACGACTCCCTGGAGGACCTCATCACCCTCATCGAGCTCTCTATCGAAGAGGACGACGACAGCTCCGTCGAGGAGATAAAGGCTGAGGCCGATGCCTTCAAGAGCAAGCTGGAAGAGGAAAAGCTCTCCACCCTCCTCACCGGTGAGTACGACAATTCCAACGCTATCCTCACCTTCCACGCCGGCGCCGGCGGCACCGAGGCTCAGGACTGGGCCGAGATGCTCTACCGTATGTACAACCACTGGGCTGAGCGCCACGACTATAAGGTCACTCTCATGGACTACCTGGACGGCGACGATGCAGGCCTCAAGTCCGCATCTATACTCATCGAGGGCGAAAATGCCTACGGCTATATGAAGTCTGAGTCAGGTGTTCACCGCCTTGTACGTATCTCCCCCTTCGACGCTTCCGGCAGACGTCACACATCCTTCGCTGCACTTGAAGTTATGCCTGAAATAGACGACTCTATCGAAGTTGACATCCGCCCTGAGGACATCGAAATGGAGGTTTACCGCTCCAGCGGTGCAGGCGGCCAGAAGGTAAACAAGACCAGCTCCGCTGTTCGTCTCATACACAAGCCTACAGGCATCGTCGTATCCTGCCAGACCCAGCGAAGCCAGTACCAGAACAAGGACTACGCTATGAAGATGCTCCGCTCCAAGCTCATCGAGATAAAGGAGAGAGAGCACCTCGAAAAGATAGAGGACATAAAGGGCGTTCAGAACCAGATAGCATGGGGCTCACAGATACGCTCCTATGTATTCATGCCCTACACCCTCGCAAAGGACCACCGTACAGGTTTTGAAAACGGCAACATACAGGCTGTTATGGACGGAGACATCGACGGTTTTATCAACGCTTATCTGAAGTCCCTCTCACACGGTACTCTCAATAAGTAACAGAAAAAGTCTGAAAGCCATAGTATTTCTGATATATCAGGAAATACCATGGCTTTTCTGTTACAATATTTTTACAGGTGGATGCTATTATGTATTATTACAGCAAAAATGGAGCCTCGTCAGAAAAACAGCAGCGGTATCCGCTGCGTTGCTCACTCTCTTTTCAGTGACCGGCTGCGGCAGTAAGAACAGCAGTCAGGAAAGTACTTCCGCAAATGATATTGCCGCGGAGAACTCCGTCAATGAAGAGTCCGGCATACCGAATGAGGTCAATAGCACAGACAGCTTTGACCTTACCATTATGGGCGTAAATGATGCCGTCAACTACATATCGCTGAATATTTTTGAATAGCAAAAAGCAATGCCCCGATGCGGTCAGCAGACCACTTCGAGGCATTCTTCTTTATGGGTATATTTCATTTATAGTACTTCTCACGAAATTCCGCAGCAGACTCATCATCTATGGAAAACAGGAAGTCACTGTCGGTGCTCACGCCTTCAAAACGGTAGCTCTCACCGGTATTTCCGCTCCTGAGCACGGACTTTATGGCATAGCTCTTGCCGTCAAAGTCGGACTGGCTTATGTCGTTGTCACTGCCACGGCTGATTATGGGGAATGCACCGTCTATGTTGTCAGCAAGGTAGTCCCCGCCGGCAGACTCCACCATGTTTATTATTATTTCCGCCGCTTTATCAGCTCTCTCCTGCTCGGTACCGGAGGATGTGTCCGTGACCTGGGCAAGTATCTCCCGGCCGGAAGGACTTCCGCCTCCTGATGCCATATCGCAGAGCTGCACAAAGGTCTCCGGTTCAAGGGTCATGTACCAGTCGATGTCTATGTCAAGGACGTTTTCCACAAAGCTCTCCGCAGATGGACCGCCTCCCTGTTCAAAGGACTCACTGAGGACTCTCGTCCTGCCTCCGCTTTCGTCCGCTGAGTTTGAGGGTATGCCGGCAAACACCAGCTCCCCGTCCACAGGGACTGACCTCATGAGGACAAATGTGCCGGGGACGTCGCCGCTGCCGCTGAGTATGAACAGCACGGAATGGTCGTCCTCATGGGTGAGAGGACGCTCCTGCTCCTGTACAACAGTAGTGGGCTCCTCCTCAGAGGAAGTGCTGCTCTCTGTCACTCCGCAGCCTGCCGGTGTCAGAAGTACTGCTCCCGTCAGGAGGGCTCCGCTGCGTCTTAATATATCTTTCAGCATATCTTCACCTCGCTCAGAAAGGGACCATTCAGTCCCCTGTCATCAGTCCAGAGGGTTCTTTACTCCAAGATTTCCGCTGCCTGCTGCTGATATTGTTGAGCTGAGCTTGCCCTTTACTGCCTTTATGCTCTGGAGGTTGCGGGCATAGTAGTTCTCTGTATCATTCAGCATCTTTGCCACTGAAACTGCGGCATTCTGCTGGAGGTTCTTAGCGGCTGTCTGAGCCTTCTGGAGCATATCTACTGCCTTCTTCTTTGCCTCGGTGACTATAGCCTCACGGGACACTATCTGAGCTGCTCTCTCCTCTGCCTTGCGGATGATGCCCTCAGCATTGAGCTTTGCCTCGTTGAGGATGCGCTGGCAGTCGAATTCTATCTTCTTTGCCTCCTTGAGCTCGTGAGGCATATTCAGCCTTACATCGTTGATGAGCTCACGCATACGCTCGCCGTCTATCACCTTTTTATGTGCCACGAAAGGCATTGAGGACGCCTTGTCAAGAAGCTCGTCCATCTCTTCTAATATTTCGTCAATACTCATAGCTATTTACCTCTCTTTTACTAATCTTTGTTTTATATCGTCAAGGATGGTCTCCGGGACGAAATGGCTTATATCGCCGCCGAAATATGCTATCTGCTTTACAACGCTGGAACTGAGATACATATTCTCTGCCGCTGTGGTAAGGAACACAGTCTCTGCTCCTGCATAGAGTTTTTTATTGGCAAGTGCCATCTGGAATTCGTATTCAAAGTCGCTGACAGCCCGGAGTCCCTTTACTATGGCTATTGCGCCTACGTTCCTGACGTAGTCTGCAAGGAGACCGTCGAGTATGTCTATAACAACATTGTCAAGGTCATGGGTGACTGACTCTATCATGAGCATACGCTCTGTTGCCGTAAAACTGGGCTGACCCTTTCCGGCATTTCTGGATATGAGCACTATCACCTTGTCAAAGAGCTTTGAGGCTCTTGTGATTATGTCCAGGTGACCGAGAGTCACCGGGTCAAAGCTACCGGGGCAAACAGCTATCCTTCTCATTCTTCCTCCCCCTCGTTTCCGGGTCTGTCGAAGATCGTAACATTGATCTTACCGTAGTGGTAGGTCTTTCTGAGGGTAAGTCCTTCCGGGACGGCAGGCTCATCCATTTCCGATTCGTACTCGCATATTATACATCCGCCCTCACTGAGCTTTCGTGCCGCTATGGGAAGGACGTTGGCGATATGGTCGTGACGGTAGGGCGGGTCAAGGATGATAATGTCAAAGGCCTGTCTGGTGAGCTTTATGAAGTCGTAGCTGTCACGGCTGATGACCTCTGCCTGCCTTTCCAGCTTTGTCACACGGAGGTTGTCATTGATACAGCGGATAGATCTCTGGGAGCTGTCTATAAAGACTGCTCTCTTTGCACCTCTGCTGAGCGCCTCTATGCCCATCTGTCCGCTTCCTGCGAAAAGGTCCAGGACATAGGCTCCCTCTATCTGGAACTGTATAGCTGAAAAGATGCCCTCCTTGACTTTGTCCGTTGTGGGGCGGACGTCAAGTCCCTCCGGTGCGGTAAGTCTGCGGCCTCTTGCAATACCTGTAATTACTCTCATTTAACTTTACTCCTGTACAGAAACCTTCTATAGTTTCCGATTATATACAATCTATTATAACCGATTTCATCCGGCTTGTCTATATTTTTTCTGAAAGATAGGTAAATATGCCTAATTTCAGCCATATATATTTGTCTATTTTTTATCGTCGCCGCCATCCGGCTCACCCGCCTCTGCAACAATACCCAATAATCAACAGCCCCGGATATACATTATTATACTCCTTCATAAAAATTTCAAATACCTCTTGCAATGTCGGCGGTTTTGTAGTATTATTAATAGTGTATTGGTAGTTATATCTGCCGTTCATATTTTTTCCACAAGGAGGCTTTTTGTGAAACTCGTTTCAATTGTCGTTCCCTGCTATAACGAGCAGGAGGTCCTCCCTATGTTCTACGACGAGATAACCAAGGTCACTGGCGAAATGGCCAAGACCTGGCCCGAACTGGAATTTGAGTACCTTTTCATAAACGACGGCTCTAAAGATAATACCCTCCCCATACTCCGCTCTCTTGCGGACAGGGACAAAAGGGTGAGATATATCTCTTTCTCACGCAACTTCGGCAAGGAGTCCGGTATGTATGCCGGCCTTAAAAACTCCAGGGGCGACTACATCGTCGTAATGGACGCTGACCTCCAGCATCCGCCTGCCTTCCTCCCTCAGATGTACGGCTACGTCAAGGACGGCGAGTATGACTGCGCTACCACACGCAGAGTCAGCCGAAAGGGCGAATCCAAGGTGCGCTCCTGGTTCGCAAGAAAGTTCTACAAGATAATGAACAAGATCTCTCAGACAGAGATAGTTGACGGTGCTCAGGACTTCCGCTTCATGACCCGTCAGATGGTAGACGCTATCCTCGATATGAGCGAGTATAACCGCTTCTCCAAGGGTATCTTCAGTTGGGTCGGCTTCTCTACAAGATATATCGAGTACGAGAACGTCGAGCGTCCGGCAGGTACGAGCTCATGGTCCTTCTGGGGACTCTTCAAGTACTCCCTCGAAGGCATCATGGCCTTCTCTACCGCTCCGCTGGCTATATCCTCACTTCTGGGCATCATAAGCTGTGTCATTGCTTTCATACTCATGATAGTGACGGTCATAAAAACTCTCGCATTCGGTGAGGACGTTGCAGGTTACCCCACTACTATCTGCGTTATCTTCCTCCTCAGCGGACTCCAGCTCTTCTGCACCGGTATCCTGGGACAGTACCTCTCAAAGACATACCTTGAGACTAAGCACCGCCCCATTTACATCGCAAAGGAAACTGACGAGCTCTACAGAGAGCGCAAGGCCGATAAGGGGCAGAAGGCTCCCTCCGGTGAGGACAAAAGTGCCTGACACCGCCGGACTCCCGAAAGGAGGAGGCTGCATTTGACCAAACGAATGAGGTTCATCGTCTCAGTGCTGTTCATTGTCATAATAGTACTGGCGTTGGCTATCACAAGATTCTATTCCAGCACCTCGAAAAGTGCCGGCAGCGGCAGCAATAAGACCGACATCACAAGATTCCTGTCTGACGACGGCTCCGGGAACCGCATTTTCGAGGATGATAACGGTCTGTACGGTGTGGCGGACAGCAGCGACAGGATAATAGTCTCCCCCGAATGGCTTGAGCTCGACTTTGCAGGCGGTGAAAAGTGCATCGCATCCAAGCGCATTAGCGGCAGGCTCATGACCGGCTGCGTGGACTACGAAGGAAATATCGTGGTGCCCCTGGTATACAGGAACATCACAAAACACAGCTACGGCAGCTTCAGCTTCTATATCGCCGAGTCCGCTGCCGACAGCTCCTGCGTACTCTACAGCGAGGACCTGCTCCCGTTGTTCACAAGGTCCTGGGACTCGTTCACCCTCGCCGGTGACGAGCTCACACTCAGTGCCGGCCCTGCTAAGTATTCCTACTCACTCAGCAGCTCCGGGTTCTCTATGCACAACGCTCAGCTCTCAGGAACCGCCCTGGACTGCCCCTACACTATGGAGGTCACAAGCAGACTGCTCCTGGAAAGACTGGAGCCGGATATGCTTGAGGAAATGACCCGTATCGCCGGGAAATACATAGAGTACGCCTTCACAGGCAGCGGTGAATACCTCTCGGACATCCGCTCCGGCGGACGCTCCGCTTTCTCCCTGCTCTTCCCCGACGACAAGCAGATACTTTCAAAAAAGCTCACGGATATACCGAATATCTACATATATTCGGTCAAGTCCGATGACGATATACCGCATTATGCAGTCTCTGTTACTGCAAGGACAGAGCTGACCTACACCGACAAGGAGGACCGTGCCCAGACCCTCACCGGCGACTATAAGGCCGTCATAGAGTTCAGCGGCACTACAAAGAACGAGCTGGTGACTATTTCCGGCGAGTTCAGACAGGCTCACCCGGATTACCCTGAGCCGGAGTCCGAAGTGCTCCCTCCCCCTCCGCCGGATACGGATACAGCAAATAATGATTTCCCGCCGCCTCCGGATGTGCCGGCAGACAATGGCGGTCTGCAAAGCTGAAACTGCCGGCCGGTGACTCCGGACGTGCAGCATACGGTGCGGTCATAACGCTTGATAATGATGAGGATGAACAAATACTCATTTCTGCATCATCAGAATAAATCAGAATACAGGAGAATAGAAAATGGCAAAGAAAGTTGCAGTTATCATGGGAAGCGACAGCGACTTCCCGGTAGTTAAATCAGCTCTCACTGAGCTCAAAAAGTACGGTGTGGAGTTCGAGTGCCGTGTAATGAGCGCTCACAGAACTCCCGAAGAGGCTTGCAGATTCGCTTCTGAGGCAAGAGCAAACGGCTTCGGCGTTATCATCTGCGCCGCCGGCATGGCTGCTCACCTCGCAGGTGTCGTTGCAGGTCACACCACTCTCCCCGTTATCGGTATCCCTATGAAGTCAAAGGCTCTTGAGGGTATGGACGCTCTCCTCGCTACAGTCATGATGCCCCCCGGAGTACCTGTTGCTACTGTCGGCATCGACGGCGCTAAGAATGCCGCTGTACTGGCTGTACAGATACTCTCCCTCGCTGACGATGAGCTCGCCGGCAAGCTGGCTGAGGAAAAAGAGAACATGGCAAACGGCGTTATCGCTAAGGACAAGGCTTTACAGGAGCAGATAGCTGCACTGTAATGAACAGATACAAGTGCCTTTTATTCGACCTTGACGGTACCCTGACTGACTCCGCTCCGGGGATAATCAACTGCCTGCGGCACTCACTTGCTATTATGGGATTTGATATGCCGGAGATGCCTGAAAGATTCCTGGGACCGCCGCTGTATGAATCCTTTGCGGAATACTGCGGTATGAACAGAGAGCAGGTGCTTGAAGCCGTAAAAATATTCAGGGAGCGCTACTCCACAAAGGGCCTTTTTGAAAACAGCGTCTATCCGGATGTACCGGAAATGCTGGAGAAGCTCAAAGGCTCCGGATTCCGTCTTATGGTGGCTACAAGCAAGGTGGATGAATACGCTGAAAGGATACTTGACCGCTTCGGTATCGCTGACTATTTTGAATTTATAGGAGGCGCCCGTATAGACGGCTCCCGCAATGAAAAGTGGGAGGTCATAGAGCACGTACTGTCAAGCATGAGTATCACAGACAGGTCCTCTGTCCTTATGATAGGCGACAGAAAAAACGATGTCGCCGGTGCACATAAGACCGGACTGGAATGCATGGGCATACTCTGGGGCTACGGCTCGGAAGAGGAGCTCAGGACCGCAGGTGCTGACTTTATCGTACATACACCTCAGGAAGCAGCGGATGTGCTGCTCGCTTAACATGATAAGATGAGCACAAGACAATAACGGAGCACAGCTTCCCCTGTGCTTTGCACTGCACGGCGGAAGATAATTTATCCAAAACTACAATTCCCGTAACTACGGGGTTGCATACATCAACATTCATATAATTCTCAAGGAGGAATTTTAAAATGGAAAACATCGAAAAGAAGGAACAGCTCTACGAAGGAAAGGCTAAGAAGGTCTTTGCTACTAACGACCCCGACCTCGTTATCGTTGACTACAAGGACGACGCAACAGCTTTCAACGGCGAAAAGAAGGGCACTATCGCAGGCAAGGGCGTTATCAACAACCGCATGACTAACTTCATGTTCAAGATGCTCGAAAAGGAAGGCGTTCCCACTCATCTCGTTGAGGAGATAAGCGACAGAGAAACTATCGTAAAGAAGGTCTCCATCGTTCCCCTTGAGGTAATCATCAGAAACGTTGCAGCAGGCAGCTTCTCCAAGAGAATGGGCGTTGAGGAAGGCAAGCAGCTCCTCTGTCCTATCCTTGAATACAGCTACAAGAACGATGACCTGGGCGACCCCTTCATCAACGACTACTACGCTCTCGCTCTCGGCATCGCTACAAAGGAAGATCTCGACACTATCGCTAAGTACGCTTTCAAGGTAAACGAGTTCATGGTAAAGTTCTTCAAGGGTCTCAACATCGACCTCATCGACTTCAAGATAGAGTTCGGTAAGACTTCAGACGGTACTATCATCCTCGCTGACGAGATCTCTCCTGATACCTGCCGTTTCTGGGACAGCACTACTCACGAGAAGCTCGACAAGGACCGCTTCCGTCGTGATATGGGCGGCGTTGAAGAGGCTTATCAGGAAATCATGAAGAGACTGATGGGTGAATAAGTATGGGCGGATTCTTCGGTGCAGCTTCTAAAAACGACTGCGTAACTGACGTTTTCTTCGGTACTGACTATCATTCACATCTTGGCACGAGAAGAGGCGGTATGACCTCTTTCTCCGACGACCTCGGTTTCCAGAGAAACATCCACAGCATTGAAAACTCCCCTTTCAGGACCAAGTTCGAGAACGACGTTGTTAAAATGAAGGGCAAGCTCTGTATCGGCTGCATCAGCGATACTGACCCCCAGCCTATCCTCGTCCGTTCCAAGCTGGGACTCTATGCCGTATGTTCAGTCGGCATCATCCGCAACGCTGAGGCTCTCACTCAGGAGCTCCTTGACAGCGGATGTGCTAACTTCGAGACTATGAGCTCCGGTGCTATAAACTCCGGTGACCTCATCGGCGCTCTTATCGCTCAGCGTGATTCCTTCGTTGAGGGTATCCGTTATGCTCAGGAAAAAATTGAGGGAACTATGTCCCTTATCATACTCACCAAGAACAGCATCATCGCTGCAAGAGACAAGTTCGGCAGACTGCCTATCATCATCGGCAGAAGAAGTGACGGCTTCTGTCTCTCTACCGAGTCCTTCGCTTTCCAGAAGCTGGGCTACGATACCTACAAGGAGCTCACTGCCGGCGAGATAGTTGAACTCACCTCAGACGAGTGCAGAGTCCTCAGCGAGGGCGACCCCTCTAAAATGAAAATATGCACCTTCCTCTGGACTTACTACGGCTACCCGAATGCCGTGTATGAAGGTGTGAACGTCGAGGTGATGCGTACCCGCAACGGTGAGATAATGGCCGAGAATGACATCAGGAACGGCTGCCTCCCCGATGTTGACTACGTCTGTGGAGTTCCGGATTCAGGTACTCCCCACGCTATAGGCTATGCCAACAGAAGCGGCATCCCCTTTGCAAGACCCTTCATCAAGTACACCCCTACATGGCCCAGGAGCTTTATGCCTACTAACCAGTCCATACGCAACCAGGTAGCTAAAATGAAGCTCATCCCCGTACACGAGCTCATCGAGGGCAAGCGCCTCCTCTTCGTTGACGACAGTATCGTAAGAGGTACTCAGATGCGTGAGACCGTTGAATTCCTCTATGAGCACGGCGCTAAGGAAGTGCATATGCGCTCCGCCTGTCCCCCTATCATGTACGGCTGCAAGTACCTCAACTTCTCACGCAGCACCTCTGAGCTGGAGCTCATCGCCCGCCAGATAATCGACGAGTTCGAGGGTGCAGAGGGTGTGAAGTACATAAACGAATACAGCAGCTCCGCTTTTGAGAGAGGCCGCCGTCTCAGAGATGAGATATGCCGCCGCCTCAAGCTCACCTCCCTTGAATTCCAGACCCTTGAGGGTACTGAAAAGGCTGTGGGCATCGACAAATGCGGTCTGTGCTCTTACTGCTGGAACGGTAAGGAATAACTATGAATTGAGAAATGCGGAGCGAAGAGCGGGAGCACCTTTCCTGCATTCGTTCTCAGTGAATGAATGGAGAATTAGTGAGCTACTTTCTATAAAAGCGGAACGATTAATTCTCCATTCTCCATTCTCAGTTCTCCATTATATAAAACGGAGGATAATACTATGAACAACAGTTTTTCTGAAAGCTACAAGAAGGCAGGCGTTGACGTAACGGCCGGCTACAAGTCAGTTGAGCTCATGAAGGCACATATCGCCCGCACTATGACCAAAGGCGCTCTCTCCGGCATCGGCGGTTTCGGCGGTCTCTTTGAACTGGATATGACCGGCATCCAGCACCCTGTACTCGTTTCAGGTACTGACGGCGTCGGCACAAAGATAAAGATAGCTTTCATTCTCGATAAGCACGACACTGTCGGCATCGACTGCGTTGCTATGTGCGTGAACGACATCATCTGCTGCGGCGCAAAGCCCCAGTTCTTCCTTGACTACATCGCCTGCGGAAAGAACATCCCCGAAAAGATAGCTACTATCGTTTCCGGTGTCGCTGAGGGCTGCGTCCAGGCTGAATGCGCTCTCATCGGCGGCGAAACTGCCGAGCATCCCGGCCTTATGCCTGAGGATGAGTACGACCTTGCAGGCTTCTCTGTTGGTGTTGTGGACAAGTCAAAGATACTCCAGCCTGATACACAGAAGGCAGGCGACGTCCTCATCGCTATCAAGTCCAGCGGTGTTCACTCCAACGGCTTCTCTCTGGTAAGAAAGGTTTTTGACGTTAACGAGCAGAACCTCGCTATGCACTTCGATGACCTCGGCGCTACCCTCGGTGAGACTCTCCTCACTCCTACACGTATCTACGTAAAGGCTATAATGAGCCTTCTTGACGCTGTTAATGTGAAGTCTATCTCACACATCACAGGCGGCGGCTTCTATGAGAACATCCCCCGTGCCCTTCCTAAGAACCTCTCCGCAAAGATAGAGAGAAATTCCGTTCAGGTGCTTCCTATCTTCGACCTCATCGCAAGAACAGGAAATATCCCTGAGAGAGATATGTTCAATACCTTCAACATGGGTGTCGGCATGATAGTCTCTGTTGACAAGAACGACGCTGACAAGGCTATCGCTGCTATAAAGGCTGCCGGCGAGGACGCTTATGTTCTCGGTGAGCTCGTTGAGTCCGATGAGGGAGTTATAATCTGCTGACAAAAAGCGGAGGCCGCTTCATGATACCGTAATGATATTGATATACATACTTCTCGTGCCGCTGATGCTCTTTCCTTCTTATGCAGCGTGACATTTCTGGGTTTGATGGCGCTTGGCTATCTCAACGATTACAGAACGATCAAAAACGGTGAAACAGCAGAGGGACAGATAACTGCCTCTGATCCTTACTATTCGCCCGGCGATAACGACACCGTGACCGGATGCTATGAAGGGTGGATATATAAGGCTGTCTACTGGAACAGCGAGCACGGCAGGGAAATAGAGGCGGAGTGTTCATACGCAGTGAAAAAACACTCTCACCGCATCGGCGATACAGTGACCATAGTCCCTCTCATTGATAAACCGGAGCAGTTCATGTTTGCAGAGGACGAAAGCTGCTTCCACAGAAAGTATATAATATATTTTCATTGACAGCAGCGGCCGTCCTGACAAATATAGCCTTTGTGATACACGTTCTGGCATCCTTATAATAAAATCCAGGGTGATGACGGTTATGAAAAGAAAAAAAACTATTATTATATCCGCAGTATGTACAGCTTTTCTGGCTGCGGCATTTCCGGCACTTTCAGCCGGCAGCAATTTCGACCTTGACAGCGACGGCCGGGTGGACGGCTTCGATATGGTCCTTGCACGACAGCAGGGACTCTCCGGTGAGGAGCTCCGCTCACTTCAGAGCTTTCTCCTCGGAGACGGCCTGTCCGTCTCCCCAGATACGGAGTACACCATCGACGAAAGCTGCATCCTTGAGCCTATGGGGACTATCCATACCGGCGAGGGCACCTTCTACGGCGGAGGCTACGAGGGCGGCTGCGCTATGCTGGACCCCGTCTCCCGTGACTACTGGATAGTAGCCATGAACCTCGCTGACTATAACGACGCTCAGCTCGCAGGAGCTTACATAGAAGTCACCGGAGAGCTGGGCACTATAAATATGCTGGTCACTGACCTGCTCCCGGAAGGAAAAAAAGGCGACCTCGACCTCTACACTGATGCCTTCCCACTGATTGCTCCCGTCGAAAAGGGCAGAGTCCCGGTGAGCTGGAAGATAATCCCGCTGGATTCCGCTGAAAACGCTCCCATGTCCTACAAGTTCAAGGAGGGCAGCTCGGAATTCTGGTGCGGAGTACAGGTCAGGAACCATCGCTACCCTATCACCAGGCTGGAGTATCTGGACGAGAACGGCGAATTCGTTGAGATAAAGCGCCGTCCCTACAATTACTTCGAGTCCGCTGAAATGGGTGCAGGCCCCTTCACCTTCCGCATAACCGACATCTACGGACGTCAGGTCATAGACAGAGACATCCCACTCTCCAAGGATGATACCGTTATTTATGAGGGACACGCTCAGCTCCCCCTCTAAAGGAGAAGATATGAAAGTCGAAAAAATTGACCTTATCTGGGCCGCAGTGTCCATGATAATTGTTGGAGTATCCTACCGCAGGGGCGAGCTCATAAAAGGGCTCCTTCTGATATATCTGCTCATGGTACTGGTCTTTGCATGGCATATCTATAAGATACTGCGGAGACTCAAAGGCAGCGTCCCTGTTTACGGCACTATCGTTGACTACCATGAGTCTAAAATAGGAAAACACAGCGGCTGGTACCCGGTGGTGAGATACAGCACTGAAACAGGCCGTGAGATAACCTCCGTGTATACCGTGGAGGAAAAGGAACAGCGCTATGAGACCGGCGATGAGGAGCTCATCTGCTACTCTCCCGACGACCCCATGTTCTTCTACTTCTCCAACAGAAAAGAAGAACTCTACCGGGACTACGTCCGGTTCATCGTTTACGGCGGTGCTGTCTCGGCAATACTCCTCCTGCTCCTCGCTGCAAAGTGATACTGCGGAGGTATGTGCTCGCATCCGCTCTGCACAGGATGCCGCTTCCTCATCGGCGTCCTGCTGTGCTTCAATAATGAGGAACAGCACTCCCCTTCTGTCATGTCTCTGTTTGCGATGTGACCCCCTGCGTCCGGCAAGGACGCTATTTCCACATTTTACGGAGGTAATCCCAATGAAAAATATAGTCGTACTCGTTTCCGGCGGAGGAACGAACCTTCAGGCCCTCATCGACGCTGAACGCTCCGGCGAGATTATCGGCGGTAAGATAACCTGCGTCATCTCCTCTAAGGAGGGAGCCTTCGCCCTTGAAAGAGCCGCTAAAGCAGGCATCCCTTCAAGAGTCATCCCAAGAAAGGAATTCTCCGACAGCCTCAGCTACAGCAAGGCTATTCTGGCCGCCCTCAACGAGGAAAAGGCTGACCTTGTGGTACTGGCAGGCTTCATGACTATACTCGATGAGTGTGTGACTTCCGCCTATGCCTATAAGATAATCAATGTCCACCCGGCACTGATACCCTCATTCTGCGGCGAAGGCTACTACGGACTGAAAGTCCATGAGGCCGCTCTCGCCTACGGTGTAAAGGTCAGCGGTGCTACTATCCACTTCGTCAACGAAAAAGCAGATGCAGGTGCTATCATACTTCAGGGCACTGTTGACGTAAAGCGTGACGATACCCCGGAGGTCCTCCAGAGACGCATAATGGAGAATGTGGAATGGAAGCTCCTGCCTAAGGCTGTTTCACTGTTCTGCCAGGACAGGATAGATATTATCGACGGAAAAGCCTATGTCTCTGACTGAGCCCGAAGGGAGGTGTCTCAATGATAGTCGCCCTACAGGAGGGAAGGTTCTGGAGTGAGGGTAAATTCGTCAGCACCATGTTCCGCAGGGACATGAAGGTCCTCATCTACAACGGTGCCGACAAGGACTACGCTGAACTCTGTGTAAAGGACTTCAACAATATGTCCCCGGAGCTCACTGAACACATCCTCCGCAGTGCCTGTTCCTACTGCCTTGAATGTCTCAACCGCTGGGCTGAGATAGATAAAAGAGATGAGATAGAATCTGCTATGTCTGTGGACGTCTCCCCGGATATGGCCCCTGAAAAGCTGCTGAAATGCATGACTCCCCTGACTCTTTCAGTAAGAGAGAGCCAGGACGGCCAGGTCGGCTGGCAGGCGGAATTCGACTGTCAGTGGGAGCCGGAAAAGGGTATGGAGATAGTTGTTCTGGGCGGAAAGCTCCTCTATCTGGGAGCCTTCTGCGACAACTCTCCCTGGGACTCCTTCCCCGACGATGACAGCTCAAATCACGCTGTCCGCTGCTGAGAAGGGAGCAAGCCATGGATATAGAAGGGATAAGGGAAAAACAAACTGTCCAGAAGCTCTTCCTCTGCTTCTGGATGTACTCAGTTCTGGGCTGGTGCTATGAGGTGTTCCTGGAGGTGGTCGTATACCGCTGGGGATTCTCCAACCGTGGTGTCCTCTTCGGCCCGTACTGCCCGGTATACGGTGTGGGAGCTCTCTGCTTCCTGCTGTGCTTCGGGAAACTCATGAGGAAAAAGGACGTCGGGTGGCTGAACATCGCTAAGCCATTCCTGATATTCCTGGGGTGTATGACTGCGGCAACTCTCATAGAACTTGCCGCAAGCTACATACTGGAGGCCGCCACCGGCCAATGGCCCTGGCAGACCTACGCTGACTATAAATATAACTTTCAGGCGAGGATAGCGCTTTCAACTTCTATCCGCTTCGGTCTTGGCGGGACCGCTTTCATGTACGTCGTTCAGCCGCTGTTCGACAGGCTCCTCGCCGGACCTTCAAGAAAAACGCTGGATCGCATCGCTGCTGCTGTACTCATTATCGTGGCCGCCGATGTGGTATATACACTATTCATCAAATAATCATCCTAAGGAGAGATAATCATGAAAAAGCTCGATATCGCACAGGAACTCAGTTCAAACGCTTACCCCGGAAGAGGTATCGTTATCGGTAAGTCCGACTGCGGAAAATATGCTGTTACTGCTTATTTCATCATGGGCAGAAGCGTAAACAGCCGCAACCGTGTTTTCGTTGAGGACGGTGAGGGCATACGCACTCAGGCATTCGACCCCTCAAAGCTCGAAGATCCCCACCTCATTATCTATGCCCCTGTAAGAGTACTGGGCAACAAGCTCATTGTTACAAACGGTGACCAGACAGACACTATCTATGAGCTCATGGACAAACAGCAGACTTTCGAGCAGTCCCTCCGCACAAGAGAATTTGAGGACGACGCTCCAAACTATACACCTCGTATCTCCGGTATCCTCCACTTCGAGGACAAGGGCTTCAACTATGCTATGTCTATACTGAAGAGCGCCAACGGCGACCCTTCATCCTGCCAGAGGTACACCTTCGCATACGCTAACCCCATTGCCGGCGAGGGCAGATTCATCCACACCTATATGGGCGACGGCAACCCCCTCCCCAGCTTCGAGGGCGAGCCTAAGCTGGTAGGCATCAGCGGAAATATCGACCAGTTCACCGATATGCTCTGGAACAGCCTCAACGCGGACAACAAGGTATCTCTCTTCGTCCGCTACGTTGAGCTCGAAACCGGCAAGTACGAGACCCGTATCATCAACAAGAACAAGTAATGGCAAATATCTCACTCAACTGCCCCAACTGCGGTGCAGACCTGGATGTAGTACCGGGACAGGCCACTACGGAATGTCCCTACTGCAAGTCCGATATTTTCATAGGTCCTCTCGCCGACCATGCTAAGATGTCCGCCATGCAGCGTGAGCTCAAGGCGAAAGATGGCATTGCTGAACAGGCCGGCAGAATGAAGGAATACCACAGGGCACTGAAAAAGTGGAAGGGCGGCTTCGGATTCTTCCTCTCCATAATATTTGTGCTCAACACCCTGGCTTTTGCCCTTGTGGGCGGCTCAAACGACGAGGACGAAACTGCCATTGGAGTAGGCTCTATGATAATTATTATTATAGTGCTCATGTGTTTTATGATACCGGCATTCTTTGCCGCTGCTTACCCCTGCTACGACGTTGAACAGGACAAGGTCACAAGGACCGGCACCAAAAGGTGGTCTGCTTTCTTTATCCTGCTCGGCATCGAAGCGGCCGTGCTCGTCATATCACTTATAGCCGCATTCTTCCTTATGGAATATATCCTGTGAGCGGAGGCGAAGTATGAAAAAGTCTTTGATGATACCCCTTTTCTGCCTTGCAGGGACTATATGTCTCTCAGGCTGCGGAACCAGCTCAGGAGGTGCTCTTTCTTCGGAGCCTGCTACCCTGGGACCTCCCCAGAGAGCAGAGTTCAATGAGCCTCTTCCGGAATCTGCGTCTTACAGAAGGATAGTCCGCCGCTTCAATAAGACAGTCCTTGCATCCAAAACAGCGGAGACCTACGACGACCACGGCAATATCGTGCGCTCTGCAAGCTCCGATGTGGTAACAGGCGATGAGACTCCCATGAGGAGCTATTCCTACATCTACAACGAGGACGGCTCCCCTGCCGAGGTCCTGGACTACGGCTATGTGTCCACAAGAACTGTCTATACCTACAACGAAAACGGTGACCCGCTGACTGTGGAGGTCTACGATGCAGACTCCGGAGTCTTGAAAAACACATCGGTATATGAGTACAACGACCACGGCGACCTGATACACGGCACCCTGATAAACGGTCTGAACGGACAGGAGTCCGTAATTTCAAGCAGCAGCTATGAGTACGACGAAAACGGCTTCAAAACTCAGCGGCAGGAATTCTGGAACGACGGCTCGGTCAAATACACCGAGACCTATACCTGCGACAGCAGCGGAAATATCCTTACGGCTGAACGGATAAACGAGTCCGGAGAAATTCCAAAACAACTCTTTTCCTACGAATACGACGAAAACGGCAATACTGTCTGCCAGACCCAGCAGGACCTTGCAGCAGACGGCACCGTCACAAATGAGTCAGTGCTCAAAAGCAAATACGACCAGTCCGGCCGTATCGAAAAGCTGGAAAACTACCTCAACGGCCAGATAAACTGGTATGAGCTCTACGACTATGAGGAGCTCCGGTCCTGACATCACTGCAATACATCGTGCCGGCATCTGAATAACGATACTAAGGAGTAAAACTATGAAGAAATTTGCAGCTCTTTTCCTGTCCTGCCTTATGACAGCGTCTGTTTTTACAGCCTGCGGAGACAGTGACGACGGCGGCAGCAATAGCAGCAAGCATGAAAAGATAGTGGAAAAATGGGCGGACGCTGCCATAACACCCAAGGGCGCTGAGGACTATTTCACCTGCACCTTCCCCGATGAGTACATAGATACGCTGAAGGATAAGGGTGAATGGGACAATATGGTCCAGGACTACAACGATGACATCCAGGCTGACCTTGACGACGGATATTCCTACAAGATAGACGAAGTAAAAATGGGCGGCGAACTCACTGAGGATGAGCTCAAAAGCGCTGAAGGCTTCTTTTTCGACCTCTACGATGCTGAGACCACTGTCAAAGCAGGCTTCTGGTACGATGTAAAAGCCACAAGGGCCAAAGATGGTGATGATGACACTCAGGCACAGGAAGTCGCCGCTGTGGAGCTGGAAAATGACGGGTGGAAGATAATACCCTTTGACCACGACAGCCTGTCCTACTACTCCGATAAATCTTCCGAGGACACCAGCGAGGACTGAGTCCCCGGTCATAACATAAAACCAATAACCAATATACATAAAGGAGGACATTATTATGTCAAATGAAATGCAGTTAAAGTATGGATGCAACCCCAATCAGAAACCGTCAAGAGTTTATATGGCTGACGGCAGTGAGCTCCCTATCGAGGTCCTCTGCGGACGTCCCGGCTATATCAACCTTCTGGACGCTCTCAACGGCTGGCAGCTCGTAAAGGAGCTCAAGGCTGCTACAGGTGTTTGTGCAGCTACCTCTTTCAAGCACGTTTCTCCTGCCGGCGCAGCTATCGGACGTCCTCTCTCTGATGACCTCAAGAAGATATACTGGGTAGACGACCTGGGCGAGCTCTCTCCCCTTGCAAGCGCTTACGCAAGAGCAAGAGGCGCTGACAGAATGTCCTCTTACGGCGACTTCATCGCTCTTTCCGATAAGGTAGACGTTTGCACTGCAAAGATGATACAGCGTGAGGTAAGCGACGGTATTATCGCTCCCGACTATGACCCTGAGGCTCTGGAAATACTGAAGTCCAAGAGAAAGGGCACCTACTGCATACTCAAGATAGATGAGAACTACAAGCCTGCTCCTATCGAGACAAAGCAGGTATACGGAGTTTCCTTCGAGCAGGGACGCAACGAGCTGGACATCAACCGTGAGCTCCTTTCAAATGTTGTCACCGACAACAAGAACATCCCCGATGACAAGAAGGACGACCTCCTTATCTCTCTCATCACTCTCAAATACACTCAGTCAAACTCTGTTTGCTACGTCAAGGACGGCCAGGCTATCGGTATCGGTGCAGGACAGCAGTCCCGTATCCACTGCACACGTCTGGCAGGTCAGAAGGCTGATAACTGGTGGCTGAGACAGTCCCCCAAGGTAATGGGACTCCAGTTCGTTGACGACATCCGCCGTGCTGACCGTGACAACGCTATCGATGTTTACATCGGCGATGAGTACGAGGACGTTCTCCGTGAAGGCGAGTGGCAGAGAATTTTCAAGGTAAAGCCTGAGGTATTCACTGTTGAAGAAAAGAAGGCCTGGCTGGCTAAGAATACTGACGTTTGCCTCGGCTCTGACGCATTCTTCCCCTTCGGCGACAACATCGAGAGAGCTAAGAAGTCCGGTGTTGCATACATCGCAGAGCCCGGCGGTTCTATCCGTGACGACAACGTTATCGAGACCTGCAACAAGTACAACATCGCTATGGCATTCACAGGCATACGTCTTTTCCACCATTGATCAGCCAGCGTGACGCTGCACCCTTGCACGTTGTTGCTCGTAAACTCGCTCACTCTGTACGTCAGACCAACTCTGCTTTCGCTTACGGGAGCAATATGTGTACGGAAAACGGACGCCGGAACGGCTCCCCTTCATTCAATTATGCATTATGCATTATGAATTATGAATTAAAAGGTGACCGCCATGAAAATAACGTACTATGACATCCAAGGCTGTGACTATGAATTCCTTGACGGAAAACCTGCAATTATCGCTCCGCAGGACACTGACGTGGAACTGCTGAAAAAGTTCGATTTCGTTCAGCTCCTTGACGGGCGGTGGTGTCATTATATGACCTTGGATGAAAAGCTGCACTACCTCAACAACGAAAATGAGGAGCTCCTTATTTTCAGCCATGAGCCCTCTGACGACAACGAACCTGTTGAAAGGGACGCTCCCATTGCATACATAATTGTGATGCTTGCGATATTTGCGATAATCTTCGGTCTGATGTTCCTGTATTTCAGCGAGGGAGCGGCTCAGTCACTTATACCTATTGCCGCCGGTATCATTACTCTGTTTGCAGTACGTATAGTATTTTCAGACAATAAACCTGCTGAGATAATTACCAAAACTCTTTCCGTACTCTTCGTGATACTCCTCATAGGACTTGCGATACTCGGTTACGCTATCTCAAAAGCCTGTGATTCCTGTGAAGGCGCCGGGAACGGCATACTCGAAGGATTAAGGATAGGCTGATACCATGAGTATACATATAAACACCGGCTACTCCGGCATCTCACCCTACGGGCTGTTCATCCTGCTTTCCATAGCATCAGGAATTGCGGTGATATTCCGGCTTTGCATAAAGCGAGGCATACCGTTCAAAAAGGCCTTGCTCCTGATTGCACTGATACCTGCATCGAGCTGGTGCTGTGCTTGTCTTTACACCTTTATCACCTCCGGCGGAAAGCGTATCGGGCTTGCCTCAATAGGAGCGGCAATGGGAGTTTACATTGCGGCTATACTGGTATCACTGATACCGCCGGGAACAGGTCACAGGAACATAATGCTGCAAAACTGCACATTCGCTCTTCCGCTGATGTACAGCATAGCTAAGCTCGGATGCCTTTCAGCAGGCTGCTGTCACGGCATAAGATACAGCGGACCGCTGTCAGTAGAGTACTCCGGCACTGACGTCAGTGTATTTCCGGTACAGGCTCTGGAATCGGCGGTATTCGCAGCAATATTCATTTCCGGCATGGTAATGCTCAGGAAACATGACATCAACTCGGTGCGGAAGGTATTCATCACCTCCGCAGCGGCAAAATGCTCCCTGGAATTTCTAAGGGATACGCACACAGGCAAATTTATATCGATCGGGCAGACAGTCTGCATCCTGGCAATACTTCTGTGCGGCTGTCCGCTCATATATAATTGGCACAAAAGGAGCTCCAACATATGAAAAAACACATCGCACTCGTATCTGCACTGATACTCGCTGTAACCGCTATGGTCTCATGCGGAAACAATGACAGCAGCTCTGAAAGCAAAGTCTCTTCACAGACTGCTGCAGAGGAGACCACAGCTCCCGGCACATCTGCCCCGGAAACAGCTCCGGAGGAAGAGCAGCCGACAGAGGATGAAAGCGCAGACGGGGAATGCGTCCTTCTCGTAACCACCGGACATGAATGCCGGTTCAGTGCTCCTGAGGACCAGTGGTCAAAAGATATGGCCAAGTCCGTGGAGTACATCATAAACCATAAGACTGAACCCCTGAGCGCTGACATCACTTCCTACTCAGCAGACAGCGCAGCGGAGGTCGAAGAACACTTACATGACGTATATGAGAGCCGCCTTGACGACACTGAGCGTTACTCAAATGTAACTGAGGTGGAAGAGCTTCCGATAAATGCCATGCAGGTATTTACACTCAGCTACCGGCTCAACGACAGAACATGGAAGGAATACCATATGGTCTGCAACGGAGGAACTGTACAGTTCCTTTTCAGCACTCCGGATGAGGACATAAGCCAATATGAGCCGGTCATCATGGAGCTGCTGGGCACTGTAAGCTGCACATAATCATACAATGGGAGAATTGGGAATGAAAAAAAGAATATTATCACTTATACTGGCGGCAGGACTTTCTGCATCGGTCTGGAGCTGTGGGGGAAATGACAACTCATCAGAAAGTGAGAGCACAGCCGCTGAAACTACTGAAACGGCATCAGCCATCGTAACTCCGGGAGAGAAATACTCCACAGAAACAGGTGATTTCACATTCACCATGCCAGCGGATGCAAAGGTCTCAGACCAGTCTCTGGAACTGGACTGCGAGTATTCCTTTACTCTTGGAAATGACGCTCTGGCAGGAGTTACCACAGTACTTGCCCTGCATCAGTCCGCAGCCGGATTCGGTGAGGGACTCCTCAAGGACATGGAAGATACAGACTTCAAAGACTGCAAAGGTGAAGAAAATACTGTAGGGGATGCTCCGGCTTACACTATTACCGCAAAGCAGACCGTACAGGGCGAGGACGCAGATTACCGCATGGACATTGTACAGTTCGGCAACGGTGACCTGTTCACTCTTGTCTCAGGCGCTCCATTGGGGGAACTGGAGAGCTATCGGGACGATATAAACTTTATCCTCGGCTCAGTTGAATACAGCGGTGAACCGCTGAAAACTCAGCCGGAGGAATACGATTGCAGTTATTTTACTGCAACTGTCGGAGAGAATTTCTACGTCAAGAGCATGAACTCATCTGAAAGCGCCATGGATGTGAGATACAATATCCAGCCTGACTTCGCAAGCACGCTCTGCGGCTTTAACCTTAAAGCTGACGAACGGTCCGCTGACGAGATAAAGGAGGACCTCCTGAGCAAATGGAAGAATTCGTCGGACACTGAGAGCTTTTCAGAGGAGGATTCAGAATACCTCGGATACCCTGCGGTACATCTTGTCAAGACCGTTAACAGCAGCTTCGCAAAGCTGAATGTCGACTGGTATATCTTCGAGGTCAACGGAACTGTATTCACATCCTGTATTTCAAGCGACCAGTCAATAACTGAGAAATTTACGGCTGATATTCAGCCCCTCATCGACAGCATCAGATTCAAGTAAAATTACAAAAGGGAATTGGATACCATGGAAGAACTCAACAACACAGGCTCCGGCTCACAGCAGGAGCTCTCAACTGTAAGACCTATAAAAAAACCAGACTATACCTCAGGCTATGAGGCCCCTGCAAAAGAGGCTGTATTCAGCGCAGAGGACGTTTATGCCGCCGGCAAGCTCACTCCCGTAAAGGAGAAGTCCATAGTCGAAAGCATTCTCAAAGGCATACTCGGCGCCTGTATCGGTGCTATCCCCGGCTTTTTGCTGTGGATACTAATCGGAAAGATAGGCTTTATCGCCAGCGTTTGCGGAATGCTGCTCGCAGTCGGCGCTGTGGGCGGATGTATCTTCGCCACAAAGGACGACGAACTCAGCCCTACGGCCATAGGCATCATATGCGTATGCGTTATCGTCTTTACCATTTACCTTGCCGAAAAGATAGTCTGGTGCTGGGCTATGTCGGACGAATTCCAGAAGGTGCGCCAGGAACTGTATATGTACGGCGATGGCTTCGGGCTGGAAAAGTCTGAGGTGGACAGGATAATCAAGGATGAGTACGGCTTCACAGAGGGCTCATTCGGTGACTTCTTCTCAAACTTCGGAAAGACTCTGGATAACCTCGAAATGAAGACCAGGTACTATAAGCACATGGCAGAGTGCTACGGCATCGCAGCTCTCGGCGGAGTTGCCTTCCTCGCAAAGCTCTTCAAGACCAACTGTGGACTGCGGATGTGAAAAAAAGTATCTTCACCGCAGCTTTTGCTGCGCTCCTGCTGACTCTGACAAGCTGCTCCTCAAAGGACAGCCCCTCATCAGAGGTGAGCTCCACGGAAGGGACTTCCCTGACGGAGACCTCACTGACTGAGACCGAAACAACTGAGGAAGTCTCCGCTGAAAAC
The DNA here is from genome assembly GCA_902762855.1 of Ruminococcus flavefaciens. Lineage (GTDB taxonomy): Bacteria > Bacillota > Clostridia > Oscillospirales > Ruminococcaceae > Ruminococcus > Ruminococcus flavefaciens_V. The sequence continues at coordinate 285 of CACWPR010000006.1, read as the reverse complement.
GTGAGCCGGAATGAGGGCAACTCAGAAACAGTTACCGGAACTGCCGCTGAAACTGAAACTGCTCAGCCGGCAAGCTACCCGGCAGCAGCTCCGGCACCTGAGGGCTCCACTTCCTATGACCTCAGCAATTTCAGCTTCACTGCAAGCAATGACCTCGTGCCTGACAGCCCGACAGACGGCAAGCCATTAAGGCAACACCGCACAAAGACCGCCTGACGTCTTTGTACTGAATCTGCTTGGATATTTTCCGTCATCTTGCACAGAAATCCCTTGACATACGTCAGT